>JABJPQ010000573.1 GCA_018663815.1 Halobacteriovoraceae bacterium
GAAAATTCATCTAAAGAAGGAACTGAGTTTCTAATTAAAATCCCATCTTGGGAACCAGTCCCGTTGAAGCTCCAAAATGATAGCTTAGTCGTTATTCTTGATGATGACAAATTCATACATGATACATGGAATACTAAATTTAATAAGTGGACTCAGGAAACGGGCTTTAATATTAATTTAAAGGAGTTTTATAACCCTAAAGAACTTATAGATTGGATTTCAAATAATGAAATTGATTATTCCAAAGTTGTTTTTCTTATTGATAATGATTTAGGAGCAGAATTTGAAAAAGGAAGTAACGTAATCAATTCTTTGGGGATTGCAGATTTGTCTTTTCTTGTTACAAACAGATATGATGATAAACATTTAGTTCAACATTGTAAAATATCAAAGATAAGACTGATGCCAAAGCCTGTCATATTTAACCTCTCTATTCAAGAAATATCTTAAGCATAAACAATTGACTTAAAAGCTTAATCGTTCAAAATTATTTTATGTGAATTTCAATAGCAAATTTGATTGCGTCTTCAAAATGAAGTTTTTCCTATTCCTTGAAATCGTTACTTACTGACCCATTTTCATTTTTTTAACAAACGTAAAATTATCTTTATTGTTTGCTCGCTTAGATCTTCATTTTTGCTTAAGTCACAGGCATCTCTTATGTTTTCAATTTCTTTCTCTAGAGAAGATATTTTACTTAATAAATCAATTGAATGCTGAATAGACATTAGAACCTCTTTTTTATTGTTTGGTGTGCCAATATTGTGTTTGACATAGCAAACAGTATATACTAAATTCGATTTGTTTCAATGATGATAATGATTATCAGTTATATTTCATTTTGCTATGTAACTGAAATAACGCACCCAAAGGGAGGGGAAATGAAAAAAATAATTACAATGGTAATGGTAAGCATGTCACTGTCGAGTGCTTTTGCAGGAGTTCCTGAAGGCTTTTATGAGGATAGCTTGATCCGAGTTAAAGTACGAGCTTTACGAGCGATGACAGCAAGAAAGAAGGCTAGAGCACAAAGAGATGAGAAAATCGAGATGGCCAAAATTGATTGTCACGCAATTTATGGTGAGTTCTCAGTTGGTCACCAATGGACTGTAGCTCGGCGACGTGGTGCTCGTTATGTTGCAAAATCAAGTGCTGAAGTTTCTTGTGTAGAATCAGAATAAATTGAATTTAAGTGAAGATGATTGTCTATATGAAAAAGGTCATCTTCACTTTTAACTTAAACAGAATAATTAAGCTCACGTGTTTAAAATGGGCTAAATAAGGATTATTAATGAAGTCATTTTTGGGAATATTTTATATTTTATTATCAACTCAAGTATTAGCGGCAACAACTCAAAATATTACAAGTGTAACAGATCAAGTAAAGTCATCACCTGTAGCACTTGAGTTAGAGCTAGACAATCAACTTTCTAGAGATGGGGATAATAAAATTGATGGTTACGCAAATGCATTAGCCCTAAATTTTAATTACGAATTACTAAAAACTCATTCTATAAGTTTAAATACTGAAATTTCACATCAGAAGATTGATTCTGAGTCTTCCAAAAGTAGCGTAGAGTTTTTTGAAGCTGGCTATTCTAAGGAATTTCAAATTGATTCTTTTAATACGTCCTTAATTTCGTCACTCTATTATAAATTCCCAGTAAATAAAAACACCCGAGAAGAAGAAAACCAAAATAGTTCAGTCTATCTTTTTATTGAGAGTGAGTCAAAGCTATCTTCTCGCCTCACAGTAGAAGGAGAAGTTCAGTTCTTACAGTTTTTAAACACCTCATTAAATGAGGAAGTAGTCTCTAATCTCTTTTATATTCAGGCTAATCCCGTGTTTAGCATAACAGATTCATTTTCACTAAAATTACCACTTAATTTAGAATTTGAATTTCATAATGGAAAGCTTGGTTATGGGTATTCAAGCACTACGATTGCTCCAACTGTAGCTTACACTTTTCAATCAGAGATTGAAGTTGAACTTTATGCTAAGTTTACTCCTTATAATGGAACTAAAGTAATTTCAGATTTTGAGAAAAATGCAACTTATGGTGCAACTCTTATTTATAGTGTTTTTTAGAGGATGAAAATGACTCTTTCAGAAGTGAAAAACAATTCTCTAGTTATAATTAAAGAAATAAATACGGAAAGATATTTACAACGTCGTCTTTTCGCAATGGGATTTAGTATCGGGGAACGTATACAAGTATTAACCTCATCACAGAATTTTCCTATTACATTAAAAGTAAAGGATTCAACTTTAATAATTGGCCAAAATGAAGCATTGAAAATACTAGTTACAAAAATCAAAAGGACACAAAAAATGGAAATTAAACTTCGAGAAATGAATATAAATCAAATCGGAAAAATATCTAAAATTACTGCCAATAGAGGACTAGGCAGACGAATTAGAGATATGGGTATTCTTCCAAAAATGAATATCAAAATAGTTGGAGAGGCCCCTTTATTTGACCCTGTTGCTATCAAAGTGGGAGATGCTGTTTTAACCCTTAGAAATAATGAAGCTGATTATATTTTTGTTGAAATTAATGGAGAACGTAATGGAAATTAATGTTGCAATAGCAGGAAATCCAAATAGTGGAAAAACTACTCTTTTTAATTCTTTGGCCGGAACAAATTATCATGTTGCAAATTACGCTGGAGTAACCGTAGAAAAAAAGTCTGCCTCAATAAAATACAATAACTTGAAGATTAATTTAGTGGATCTTCCCGGAACATACTCTCTTACTCCATATTCACTTGAGGAGAAGGTCGCCCGAAATTATATAATAGATGAAACACCTGATCTAATTGTTCAAGTTGTTGACGCTTCAAATCTTGAACGAAACCTCTATCTTACAATGCAATTCTTAGAGCTTGATATTCCTATTATCATTGCTTTAAACATGGTTGATGTTGCAACAAAAAGAGATATTAATATTGATGATGTATTACTCTCTGAAAAAATGGGTGTTTCTGTTGTTAAAACTATCGCCCGTATAGGTCAAGGTAAAGAAGAACTTCTTAAGGCAATTGAAAAATTTGATTCAACAAAAAAAGCGCTGGGGATTAAGGATTTTTCATATGGAAAAGACATAGACTCTCTTTTAGTCGAAACCACTCATATCATAGAGCAGAATAAGTTTTTAGATAAATACTCTTCGGCAAAATGGGTTGCTCTAAAGTATATCGAAAGCGATGAACAAATTTTGGAAGAAGGAAATCAAGAATCGAAAAAAATTCATTCACAATTGCTTGAGTATACGACTAAAATTGAAAAACATACCGAAAATACTCTTTCAACATATCCCGAAGCGATTATCTCTGATCATCGATATGGTATCATTAGCTCTTTACTTAAAAATACTGTTACTAGAAAAAATACCAAC
>JABJPQ010000551.1 GCA_018663815.1 Halobacteriovoraceae bacterium
CTTTTCTAATGATAAAACAACTTCATTTACTATTGCGCGACCACTCTGAGGTGAGGTTTCTTCAGCGTAACTTGTAAAACTTATTATTACTAATAACCCAATTAAAACATTTTTCATACTGAATCCTTTTTTTATTTTCCAAGAGCACATTATTAACTTTATATATAATTATTGATTGATAGACGCCAAAAGTTACATCTTAACGTATAAAAAAGTAATGGTTTTACTTTGGGCTGAATTGATTCATAAAAATTTGTAATTCTTTTTATGGAGCAGATAGACAAGCTACTTATGCATTTGATAGCATGCTTCTATTTCCATTTTGCTATGATCGATGACAACCTTAAAAGGTTTAATTTTGATTTCGAATATTTTAATAAAAATAAGCAAAAGTTGTTCAAACTACTCAATTTTAAGAAAGTGTACTTTATACTCAGTCCCCTCATTTATAGCTGTACCAGCTAAACTAAAATCAGACTTATAACTTAGTTGTTCAATCTCATCTGTAGTGAACCTATGTGACTTAAAAAGAACAATTGGTTCTTGAACTCCATTTTTAAATCTAAATGCTGCTTCAACTGAGTTCGTTTTATAATTAAAGTAGTATTTAATACTTCCTTTTGAGTTATCTAAGTTTAAAAACTCGGACTGATTCTGTAAAAATTCCCCCATAAGCTTATTGTCGTAACCCGCAACGACTGATGCCACTTTAATTGGGTCAAAATGATCGACTCCCAAAACAAGAATATCCCCTGTCTTCATATTACTTCTTATACCTTGAAGTACCGCAGCTCGATCATCAAAGTTACCAAGAGTTTGTCCTAAAAATAAAAAAACGCTCGGCTTATTCATATCATTTTTTTTATAGCGTAACTTCCACTCGTTTTCTAAATCAATCTTCATTCCAAAGGGAGTAATATTTTTAGTTTTCTCATCTATTGTATTTTTCGCAAGAAGAAGCATTTCTTCACTAAAATCGAGAGCATAATAACTAGGATTACCACCAAGTTGCGATTGAATTGCATTTATAATCCAAGCCCCTTTTTCTCCTGTTCCGGGTCCAATATCAACAAGGTTTGCGTTAGTAAAATCGATATTCTCTTCTTTAAAGAATTTAATTATTGCAGCAAGATCATCCGATACATTATAGCCATCTGCACCTATAGCATCACTAAACCTTTGTGGTCCTTTACCTTTATATGCAAATTTAAAAGTGGCTCCGGTTTCATTTTTATCTTCAGAGGTTACACCATGAATAAGAGAATTAAGCGCGAAACGAGTACATTCCTTATCTTGACCAGGACTGGCAAGAACTGAATTATTAATAAAAAATACACTTATAAATAAAAGAGCAAGACTCATAAAAACCTATCGGTTTAGAACTATTAAACTTAATTTACTTACATGTATAAGTCGATTTAGAAGCCGTTGAGAAAACATGGAAGTTTTTTTGATGAAAATGATTTTCGTGTTAAACTTACTCACTATAATTAGATAATATTCCTTAAATATGCCACAATTTCAAGACCTTTTGAAATCATTTTTTTTTTCTTAGTAAAGACAGATAGCTTAAGTTATTGATATTTCGTTAAAACTTAAATTTATTAAAGTTTTAATGAATATCTGCGATAATATGTAGATGAAAATTTTTGTATCGTATTTATTTTCTATTTTCATCTTAAGTTCTTGCTCAAAAGGGGAAATTTTTGTTGTTTTTAATAATCAGTTTATAGACTCCGCTCCAACGAGTCTTAGTTTGACTGTTTCAGGAGCGATAGAAAATATAGAAAAAGTTGTAACCTTAAATTATAGTGATATTGACAATGACCAAGCTAGTAACTGTTCTATCACAAACCTTTCTCATATAATTGAAACTTACAGTTGTTCTTGTACAGGTGGAGTTTGTACTGTTGGCTTTACAGGCACAACTAATTATTTTGGAGAAGCAAGTTTTAGCTATAGTGTTACGGCCAATGATAAAACATCTAAAAATACTAACATCTCATTTATTATAGAGCCAGATAATATTGAATGCCCGACTGGCTTTATACCAGTCCGTAGGAATGCAACTCTTGGAATAAATGATTTTTGTGTCATGAAATATGAAGCTCGATGTGTAGAAGGGCACCCTTGTGACAACGCCAATGATGCTCCAATTTCCCAACCAACAGATACTCCTTGGAACAATATACGAGCTTCAGAGTCGGCTGGAGCTGGTTCAGGAGCTCAAGCTAGATGTGAATCTATGAGTGAAGTAGGATTTAATAGTGGAACCTTTACACTTATCTCAAATCCTGAATGGATGACAATTGCTAGAAGTATTGAAAAAACAAATTCAAATTGGTCAGGTGGTAATGTTGGAAATGGTAGTGTGCCTAAAGGATGGGTTATCGGTGGATTTTCTACAATGGATATGGCTCCGGCCATAACTGCAGGCGAAAATTGTCTTTATACAGTTACAGATACTACATTTTATGCATGTGCCAATCTTAATGAAGCAATTGATTATCATGGAAGTACAGAAGAAGCTTTTAAACATAAAAGAGCTCACAAGCTTTATAGCACAGGTGAGATATGGGACTTCTCAGGTAATATATCTGAGTGGGTCGATTGGGACCCAGAGACCTCTGGTTTCAACCAAGGACCAACTGATGGTGATAATTTGGGACTCAAAGAATTAGATAACCTTGTGGGGTCACTCACTGCTAATGATGTCTCCCCTCTTGGACCTTATAATTCAGTTCATTTAATGGGTAAGTATTATCCAACATTAGTCGGTGGTAGTGGTTATGCGTTTAGAGGAGAAAATTATATGAGTGGTATAGGTAATTCTGCTGGAATCTACTCATTAATGCTTTATGGGAATTCAACAACGCAAAGTGGTACGATTGGCTTTCGCTGTGTGTGGCGACCTTAGAATTAATTTCTTTATCACCAGGTTTATTTTAATAGGGTATAATTAATTTATGGGAATACTCTTAAAACTCTGCTTGGGTGTTTTACTTTATTTATTTTCAAATGCTTTCTTTGGAACGCCACTAGGTGTAGATACAATCTTTCCTATTTTAAAGTATATTGCCATTATTTTTAGTTCCCTCTTTATTTTTGTATCAATAGTATCTTGGGGGAATATTCTTTCACAAATATTAAAGCACGATAAAGCATTTGAAGACTCCCTACTTATTGGTTCTCTTTTTACATCTCTAAGCTATCTTATTCTTGGGAACATGGGACTTATCGGCTCTCAATACTATATTTTAACAATAATATATTTTGTTTTTGGTTATATAGGTTTTGATTATAAGCTTTTTTACAACTCACAGATCTTGAGTTTTTATGATAAAAATAAAATGGTTAGTTTTATCTTTTTTATTTTTATTTTAGCGAATGTATTTCTCTGTTTTGAGCCTCAAACTAGTACCGATCCTCTTTATTATCATTTGCTCGCTCCGCGTCTTTGGTATGACAAAGGAGGAATAGACTTGCTCGAAAGCGGTTTTATTTTTTTTCGATCAAGCTATTGGGAAATGATATATCTTTCAATTATTGGTATTTTTAACCCGGCTCCAGGTCAGTCACTCCTTTACAATCACTTACTGGCTCAACTTCTTCACTTTGAAATCGGCTTTATAGGTGTACTATTCTACTTGTTAAAGATTTTAAAAAGAACTGAATTATATGACACTGAGAAAACTCCTTTAATTTTAATGCTTTCATTAATTTTTATCGATTCATTTTTTATTAATACAGCTAAGAATGATTGGGGTATTATGTTCTGGAGTTTAGGTGGATTATATTTTTTAATTTTAACA
>JABJPQ010000576.1 GCA_018663815.1 Halobacteriovoraceae bacterium
TTAGTGAACTGTTCTTCATGCGTTAGCCAGCACGCGAATAAAAGCAAACTAGTTTAGAAAATGGTAATTCAAAGATTTTTAAATTGACAGGCGGTCATACATAAAAGCCCCGTGGGTTAGACGGAGCTTTTTACACTTAAAATTAATGGCTGGAATGGAGGGATTCGAACCCACGACCAATAGATTAACAGTCTACTGCGCTACCACTGCGCCACATTCCAGTAATCTTAAGTAAATAAGTTTATAATCCCAAAATGTTTAACTGTCCAGAATTTTATGAAAAATCTCTTTTTGAAGGTTGTAAGTTAACGAAAATACGGCATAACCAAGAATAACACTCAAGTAAAGACGCTAAATGACCGAAGAATCTAAGGAGTGAAAACCACCTATACTGATGAGGTATTATGCTAGGACCTATTGGTTCAGAAATAATGTCTATTTTTCGGCTTTTGAGTCCGAATGAAATAGATCGATACATTGTTCCAGAAGAGGAAGTTAGTCAGGGTATGAAGATCGCTGCTGGTGCAGAAGATATGGATTATACTGGAGCTCAAAAAAACACGCAGGATTATAAACCAGCAGAAAAATTTCCCAAAGACCATCAAGCAAAAATAATCCCTTTAAGCGACTTTAATAAAAAAGGGACTGTAAAAAAGAAACAAGCGAATCCTCAGGAAAATGAGTCTGATAATCATTCACAAAAACAGCGGCCTACGGCTACACCTAAACAACCTAGAGCACAAAACTCAAACTCATCTTTGGAGTCCATTGGGGTTCTGTCTGCGCAGACAATTAGGGAACAAGAACATAAAAGATTAAATGAAGAAAATGAAAATAAAGATTCTGCAACAATATTTCTTTTGAAGGAAAGAGAAAAGATGAGAGGGTCCAAAAAAAGAATGATTGAACAACAGGCAATCAGATCATACAAAACTAACTCGGAACAAGAGTTTTATACTGAAGCTCAAGAGGCCGATTTTGATGAAGAGGACAGTTCCGAAGGATTAAAGGGGATTTTGTTAAATAAAAAGCATTTTTAAAAAGGAATACTCGCAATTGGTTGGCCCTTTTTTAAATTAAACTGCTCAATAATATCTTGAGGTAAATAAATACTCTCATTCTCAACTTTAGCTTTTGTTTTGATGGCCAAGAAGGGGTGGTTTTCAGATTGAAAACTTACTAAATGGTCGTAATCAAACTCTTCCTGTTCAGATAATTCGAGGGTTAAATTTTTAAATTCTTTTATGAGGGAAATATCTTTTAATGAGGATTTAAAATGGGGACCACCGTCAAACGGATCAACTTCATTTACATAGCTAAAGCCAATTGACTCGAGCATCTTTTTGACTGGCTCTGTCTCTCTACCAACCTTTGAAATCGCATTTCTTGCTTCCAGAGGGAGTAATGTCATGTAGATATTATCAGACGGGAATAGACTTAAAATAAATTCTTTATTGGAGCGACTAAGCCTATCTGCTTGTTCATAATCCATATTCAAAAAACGCCTTCCAATTGCTTCCCATAAAGGGGAATTTCCGTCTGCATCTAGAGGTGGCATGAGTTCTGAGAGGACAGTCTTTTTAAATTGTTTTTTATTCAACGCCATGTAAAGAAATCTTATAAAAGAGATTTGCTTTCCAAGTTTGTTTGGATTTCCGCGATACTCCGGAGAGAGGACTAAGCCTCCAATTTCGGTAGGTCCATTTGTGTCAAGGCCAAGTCGTAGAGTTCCGTGAACAAAACCAGTGTTAATAGATTGTGAATATTTGTGCTCATTTGCAACACGTAGAAAGAAATGTGGTTCTTTTTCTGTCCCATGTTGCGCGTGAATCATTGAGACACCTATGACTTTATGGGTTTCAGTATCTTCTATTACAAAGATATAATAATTTTTTGAAAAATCACTTGATGGATGTTTAAAACTTTTTAACGAGTTATTAATTTTGGTTTCAATAATTTTTTTATCATGGGGTAAATTAATGAAAAATACTTTTCCACTTAGTTCATATAGATCATTGAGGTCGTTAAGGGATACACTTCTTAAAACAAACATATATACCTTATAAGGATTTTTTAATTCTAACTAAAGCATCTCTTAGTTCGACTTCGGTACACGAAGTTGGAATAGCTAAAATTGTCGATTTAGCGTAAAGATTTTCAGTAAAGATAATTCCATTTTTATTTAAAACTTCATTAGATAAAATTTTATTAATAAAGAGGTAGCGTCCTTTTCTAAAGAGAACATTTTCAGCAATTTCTTTTTGAAAGTAGGTGTCAATTATTTCAAAGTCCTTTTTGTTCTTACCATCAACATTAGTTGATAAAATATTTTCTACTAAATTTTTGATACCTAAGAAAAGTTGGATCGTTGGGTCTTCGGAAAAGAGGTGATGAGAATAAATAAAGATAGAAGGTATGAAATGAACATCTAAGCACAGGTGAACTCTGTCTTTATTCATAAGTGGTTTAAAGAAAAAAAGGTCTCTTTCATTTAAAAGAACAACATCTTTTTCTACTAACCAAAAATAAGTGTCAGGATTATTTTTTAAAAGATTTGAAAGCGTTTCATTTGCTTCTTTTTTTGAGACTTCAAGGGACGACTCATCAATAAAAATAACAACATTATAGTATGTTATTTTAAAGTCTGGTTTTAGAACATCAAGTAAGTTTACCTTTTGAAATGTTTCAATAATTCTAATAAATTCTGTTTTAGGAACTGAGTAGTTATGATCAATGGATTCAAACTTTAATTCTTGATAATTGTGCTGGGTAATCAATGGGTGAGTGTGACCCCAAAATGGTTTGTGCGAGGAGAGGCGAAGATCAATTAGGGTATCATTGCCTTCGGTTTTTACAAATAAACCATGGCCTCTGTTTGTCGGGGTATAATCGTGTTGATCAAAGCTGACGCTATTTACCTGAGAGTTTTCCCACAGTATGTTACTAATTTTTTCTTTATTGCTTTGTGTCGCCATTTTCTCAAACTTCTTGATTTTAAAATCTTATCGCCTAATATTTATGGTATGTCTGTTAAAGCTAAAGATCAAGAATTGTTAAAATTAAATAAGCTTATTGCAGATGGACTATTTGATGATGCAATTTCTTATGTTAATGAGCTAACTCTTTCTAGCCCTGTTAAAAATTTTAATGTGGGCTATATCATGTTTAATCAAAAACAGTATGTAGAGGCTCGTGTGTTTCTGGAAAGGGCGCAGTTTGGTGGAATGCTTTCTAAAGAGACAGATGATGCTCTAAGCTTAGTTAAAGAAAAACTAGAGATAACTGCAATTGAAAATGAGTTCTCGCGAACAGATGACTTTATTTTGAATTCTGCTAGTTTACCTGCTGAGACAATTCCAGCAATAGCTTTGTTAGGATGTGTTATTTTTCTTATTAGTGCATGGAAAAAAAGATTTTTTCCGCTCGTTTTAAGTGTGATGAGTCTAATGACTGTTTGTTTCGTTTATTACTCGGTTAAAGACTTAGAAGTAAAGTTTAATCAGGAAGATAATATTGTTTATAGAGGACCATCTCGAATTTTTGAGGAATTACAGGTCTTACCTAAGGGTGTAAAGTTCATCACTTCCAAAGAAAGTCAGGATTGGACATTTATCAAATACCCTGCAATGTACTCCGGATGGATTTATAAAAATAAGGCAATTAAATTATGAGCTCTCATGAAGAAAATATTCAAAACGAATTTGACTTAAATCCAAGTAAGGCAAAGTCAAAAAGGTTAAATATCCCAACGCTAGAGTATTTTTGGCAATCAAGTCCCCTCTCTGCCGGAAACCTTAATAACGTACCATGCTTCTTGAGAAGCATTAAGGCATTTGATAATTTTTCTGACTACGAACTGAAGCAATTTAGTCACTTTATTCATAAACGATCTTTTTCTTTAGATGAAGTTATTATTGAAGAAGGAGATAGTGGATTTGGATTTTATCTCATATATGATGGTGATGTTGAAGTATTCACGCGAAGAACAAGAGTTGTCGATGGCCTAACAGAGGTCTATCAACAACTTGTTGTTCGATTATCTAAGTTTGAATACTTTGGTGAACTTGCTCTTTTAGAAAAACAAAACAAACGAAATGCTAGTGTTGTCTCTCGAGGCAATACAACTCTTTTAGCCATTTATAAACCTGATATTGAAGAACTTATTGAAAGGCATCCTGTGATTGGAGCGAAGTTTCTACAAGGAATTTCACTTATTGTGGCTCATCGTTTTAATAAAGTTACGGAAGAGCTAAGAAATACAAAAGAAAAACTAATGGAATTGGAACATAAACTTGAAAATTCAAAAATTTAAATCAAATAAATTTAAAATGTTCTTTTTTTTGATCACTGTCGTTTCGATGTTGGCGATTTTTACGAGTTTATCGCGTATAATGATTCCTTTCGGTTTTGCTTATATTTTATCGCTAATGCTTAAACCAATTCAGAAGTCTTTTTATTCAGTAGAGCTAAGGAAAAAAGGACTTTCTCTTTTAATGTTGGTTGGGATCGCTTTTGTGTTTTCTTATCCTATTATTCAAGGAGTTAAAACGGTCACTGAGGAGTCCCATAAGATTGAATACTATCTACCAAAGCTTGAAAAATACCTGCGAGAGAAATATGTTTCAATTCAACAGGAAGTAAAGCAACGCTTTAACTATGAAATAAAAGCAAATCCAGTAAATAGCTTAATTGAATTTGGGCAAGAGAATACGAAACAACTTGTTATTTTTCTACCTAAAATTATTGGATCATTACTCGAATGGGGAATAATGATTCCTTTATTTCTATTTTTCATACTAAAAGATGAACGAAGGGTAAGGTTTCTTTTTATAAAAATTGTCCCCAATAGTATTGTTGAACGAGCTTATTATTTATATCACCAGTTTAATACAAAATTTGGTGACTATATTTTTGCCAAAGCAATCGAAGCACTAATTATTGGGGTAATTATTACAACGGGGCTGCTTATTATTGGCTACCCATTTGCCTTTTTACTGGGCTTATTGGCCGCAATTACAAACATTTTGCCCTATGCAGGCCCTTTTCTTGGGTTCATTCCTGCACTTATTGTTGGCCTGGTTGATCAGAATCCAAACACCACCTTGGGCGCAATGATCATTCTCTACTTGGTAGCAAACATTATTGATTTAGCTCTCGTTTTTCCTGTTCTTGTTTCCAAGATAGTTAACCTACATCCTATAGTTGTTGTGGTTAGCGTCATCTTGGGTTCTCAGTTTGGTGGAATTGTAGGGATGGTGATCTCTATTCCTATGGCCGCGTTTTTTAAATTACTTTACCAAGAAATCTACTTAGAACTTTATGGTAAGGCGTAAAGGATTTTGACTGTGAGCTAAAAAATAGGTAAATTTAAGCATGAAAAATTATCTATCAATTATATTTATTATAGTACTTGTAAGTTGTGCCTCAGAGAAACCAACTGGAAAAACAGAAGCGGAGATTCTTTTTAAAGAAGCGAAAATATTAATTAAAGAAGAAAGATATCTGCTTGCAACTGAAAAATTAAATAATCTTAAAAATCAATATCCATATAGTTATTACGCAACACCTGCAGAACTACTCCAGGCCGATATTTTATTTTTACAAGAAAGTTATGTTGAATCAGCAGCTTCTTACTTACTATTTCGAGACTTTCACCCAAAGCATCCCCAAGTATCCTATGTTGTTTTTAAAATAGCAGAGTCATATTATAATCAATTACCAGATACTTTTGACCGTGATCTAGAGTCTGCTGTTGAAGCGGTGAAGTATTATCAAGAAATATTAGAAAAATACCCAAAAACTGAGTATGCAAAAGATAGCTTGAAAAAAATTGGAAAATCACGAGGCATGCTTAAAAATAAAGAAAAA
>JABJPQ010000577.1 GCA_018663815.1 Halobacteriovoraceae bacterium
CGATGTCAAGGCGAGGGCATACACCTGGGGACAAAGTATCGTGATAGATAGTGCTAAATTAAAATTAAAATTTAAAAAGCTATAATGTATAATTTTTGCATAGTTGAGAGTTTTTACAGTATTTCTTAGATGTAGCATTTAGAATTTTTTTCATGTCTCGATGAACTAAGATCTTATTTTCCTCAAATAACCTCCTAGACTCTTTGGGGTCTTTATCGGCTAGAAATATGGCCATTAAGAATAGTGTTTCGGGAGTTATGTAGTATATCTTCTTTAGACTTGATAGCTTGTATTCTTGAGTGAAGCTTTCATCAAGTACAATTCTAAAGGCATATACCTGATTCATAATGGCTGAAGGTATCTTCCCCCCCATAGCGCACTTATTTTTTAAGGCTTGGCCTGATATATTCATAAATAATACAACTGCATTCTTTTTTAATAATTCATTTGCATAAGCATGTGCATTTTTACAATTTGGCTCTCTTTCAAAGCTTACTTGGAAAAAATTAAGTGAAGTAGTTGAATTTTTAATCTCTATACACGATTTTGAATAGACTAGAAAAAAGACTACAAATAAAGACGTTCTCAAAAACCTTGTGCTCGTTTTTTTTAAAAAATACCCAGCGATAATAGCAAAGTTTATAATTGATACAATAAGATAAGTATCACTGACAAAAATATTGGTGGGATTAAGTAGAATTAAAAACAAAGGATAAAAAATAAAAAGAATAAAAAAGCTTGTTTTTTTTATTCCGACTTTGATATATGAATAATAACTTAGTATCGCTAATAGAGGCGCTCCTATGAAGCTTAAAAGAGACTCGACCGTATATGTCTGTGCGAATTTTAGTGGGATTAAAATTTGAGAAATACTTCTTGAAAATGCTAAGAATTGTACCAAAATGGAACTTGTATCTACGGGAGCTAATTTATGTGTCCCTGTATAGTCGGGATATAAATATGAATAATAGAAATAATTAAGTCCAATGATTAACAAAAAGGTGACAGATAAAAGACCTAAGAGTTCTAAAAGCTCTTTTCTTTGTTTAAGATGCTCGTACGTGTAAAGAAAGAAAATAACTATTCCAAGACCAGTGATGGGTTGGCTTAGTAGGCTCAATAAGCAAAACAAAAAGATGTAGAAGGACTCCTTTCCATTCTTTCTAAGCATCTTAATTGTGTAGAGGGTTGCAAGAGTTATAAAAAAACAGCTTAATATATGTTTCCTTGCAGTTGGCCAGCCTAGAACCCAGGTCATAAGTGGATGAGAAAATGCAATAAGGCATATCAATCGACTATTAATCTTTAACGTATAAAAATTTAATATCTTCTCAAGGGTAAGAATTGTTCCGAGCCAAAGTATTAAACTTGAAATCCCAAAAAACTGATGGTTAAAAATCTTTTCGAGCTGAATATCTATAAGTAAGCTCAAGTCTCGTATTGGTTGAACATCAAATAAGTCTTTTGATGTAAAGACTTTAAAGTAATCACTTATCGTATTTACATTTCTTAAAGGACCGATGACGAGGTCATAATCTATATCAAAGAGGTGATCTTTAATTATAATAGGGTAATAAATAGTAAGAGCGACTAAACCTAAAATTAAGTAATAATAATGAGAACCAAAGATAAATGTAATATAATAGTTAAGTCTTTTGAGCATAAGTAGTAATCATTATTCTAACCAGCATCCTTCAAAACTAATGGCAAAAACATCATAATCTTTTACAATCCCTTTACTTAGGAGCTTTCTAAGGTCCTCATGAAAATTAGTTACCTTAGGATTCATATAACCAAACTCTAAATCTCTAGCACCTTCCTTGAGAGTTTTCTCAAAAGAAGTCAGGCCAACAACAGTTGCAATTGCTGTAAAAGCAGAGGTATCATCCTTACTTTCAAATGCCAGAATATTCATAAATATTTTTAGGCCATCACCTTTTGAGTATGTTGCAATCGCTCTTACTCCATGTAAGCTATTAGAGTCATCTCCAGATTGATCATTTTCGAAGCGTGCTTTGGCTTCACCAGTAAACTCACCATGGCCATCGTTTTTCATTTGAAACAATAATCTTTGATTAGAATCACCAATTAATGGAAACATCTTTGAATCAGCTTTAAACTGGTTCATACCTAGAGCACAATTTAGCTTTATTTCACCTGAATAACTTATAGTTGGAACCAATAAAAAAATGAATAATAAAATTCTCATCCTGCACTCCTTTGTTTTAGTAATGCTAGTAAACATACAGTAGGGAGAAAAGTTTTGTAAAGAAACTATATGAATAAGCACTTTATGAATGATTGTATTATGAACCTATTTTTATTCGCTATGGTTTCGAGAATTTTAAGTCGGATAAGATCCTTTTGATAAATATTTCTTAAGTCAAAGAACTTTCATACATTGGAAAAAGATTTGCTCAACCGTGTAGATTATCTCGAGTCTGATATGACTAAAGTTTTTAAGGTTATTTAATTTTAGGAAGTTGCACAAACGAACCTTTAGTTAGCTACCTTTGAGAGAAAGTTTTTTTGGGTAAGGCCTTCTAATCAAACGACAACTTTCCAGTCACATACCAATCCAGTAAAATTGAAAATGTTACATGAAGTGTAGGTTGGTGCTGTGCTGCGTAATTTTTGTGCTAGTGTGCTCACGATCTTAAAGAATTTATAAACAACGGTTATATTAAAACCATTAGATAACAGAACAGAGGATTTTAAAATGATAAAAATTTACTTTGTAATTATACTTATTTTATCTGCAGGGACTTCACTTGCAAACAACTCTTATAATACTCCTGAAGCCAAAATTGGTAACCAGAGCGTAAAAATAAACTGTGAGTCCCAAGTGGATAAGGTTTGTGAACTCATTGGGAAACAGGAAGGATTTAATTATTCGCAAGCTACTGAATACGAGTGTGAATACCTTAGTACAAGTAGTGTAAGTGATACTGTAGGATTCTTTATTGATTTAGGAAAAAGCCTTGGCACAGCAATTTATAGTTTTGTGACTTGGGAAGATCAATTTGGACAACAAGTTAAAGAGCCTTGGAAATTACGAGATATGGCCACAGTTCAGGAAGAAATTGAGGTTAGACATCATTATGCAGGTAAGGACAGGTATAGTGGTTATCAACCTTGGTATATTGAATCTATAACTTGTAACTAGAGCTCACTCTAAAGCACGAGGAATATGAATTACGTCTGGGCGACAAGGCTCAGACTTAAAAAATAAGAAGTAAATTTGCTCGAAAAAGACAGCTTCCTCGATCAAAGAATGAAAAGACAAAGAACTTTAATATAAACGTTTTAGAAAAACCATTACTCGAATGAATAGGAGAACTTGATGAAAAATGCTATTTTAGGTTTAACACTTTTAACTTCTTTAACTTCTCTTGCAGGTGAATGTAATCTTTATGATAATCACTTATCATCCATGATTAATACTGAACTTAGAGAAACAAGATTTTCAAGTGGATCACAAATTAAAATATTTCCTGAGAACCTTGATTTTGGGGAAAGAAATAGTCTTAAAGCAATTGAAAATAGAGGATATAGACTAGTAAAGTTAAAAACTGATGCCTCAGTGGAGATGGTTTTGCCATATTATGGGGAATGTTACGCATATCACGCTGAGTCATTTGGATATAATGATTCGTGTAAAAATGCTAAATGGAATTTATCAATAATTGATTTAAAAA
>JABJPQ010000311.1 GCA_018663815.1 Halobacteriovoraceae bacterium
TGTCTAAATGTATTGTTTTCACATAAAATTAAAAGTTTATACACCTGTCATTTATAAATGTAGTATCCGATTATTATCCACCAATTGAGACTCGTAATCATGCCAAAAAAAATCGAAAAAATAAAAGAAGAATTCTTTGCTTCTTGCCCAACTGGGCTTGAGGAAATGTTAGCCAGTGAGATTAAACCACTTTCTCATGTCAGCATCGAAGTAACTAAAGGTGGTGTTCATTTCACGGCCCCTGCTCAAACAGCACTGGAGTTAATGTTATGTTCTAGAATGGCATCACGTATTTATAAAAAAGCCTATAGTTTTGAGATAAAAATTGAAAAAGATCTCTACTTTTTTGCCAAAGAAATAAAATGGAAAGGGCTCTTCGAACTAGAACAAACCTTTAAAATTTCAGTCGTGCAAAGTAAATCTCGTGATGGAAAAAAATGGTCTAAGTTTAAAAACTCAATGTTTTTGGCCCAAAACTTAAAAGATGGAATTGTTGATCGATTCAGACTTGACTGCAAAGGCGAGCGACCTTCAGTTGATAAAGACCAAGCCGATATGAACTTACTTCTTCATGTGGAACCCAACGTTAACCAACATTCGGTTAAAGAAACAGCGACGATACTTATTGATATGTGTGGCGCTCCGCTTAGCCAAAGAGGTTATCGTGACACAAATTTTTCAGCTCCTTTAAAGGAAAATTTAGCTGCAGGGTTAGTTATGTTAAGTGGATATAATGGATCTCAAACACTTTTCGACCCCATGTGTGGATCCGCTACAATCATCATAGAGTCATTACTTATCAAAGGAAATATTCCTCCTTCCTATATTGCTATTGATGACATTCTTGAAAATAACGATGACCATTACTGGGACTTTATGAAGCATAATTGGTTTATTAAAGATAAGTACCTAACAGATGAATGGGCTAAGCTTTTAAAAACTTATCATAAGAAAATCGATGATGGATTCGAAGCTTTGGATAAAAGTGAGTCTAAAACGATTGCAAGTGATAGCGAAAGCTACGCTATAAACGCTTCAAAGTTTAACCTTAAAGCTGCCGGCCTTTTTGATTATGTTAAACTATTCAAAGAAGATGCTACTAAAGTAACTCTAGCCGATGAAAACTCTGGCTTAATTATAACAAATCCTCCCTACGGTGAACGTATTGGTGAGGAAGAGAGACTTCCAACTCTTTATTATGAATTTGGAGAAAATTTAAAAAATAATTTCAAAGGTTTTAAAGCTTATATTTTCACTGGAAATCTTCCTTTAATCAAAAAGATCTCATTAAAAACTTCTAAAAAGATTATCCTTTTTAATGGCGCAATTGATTCTAGACTTGTTGAATATACCTTGTTTTAGCTAAACTAATCTCTCGATCCGCTCATCAATCTTAAGCGCAAGATCAGCAGAAGAAAATTGCATCAGAGCTGTTTTATTAATGATTTTATCATAGTGTTTATTAGAGCGACTAAAAAAGTAACCTCTAATATCACTATCTTTTAAAAATATTGTATGGCCCTTGCCTGCAAATTTACGAATAACAAAATCAGAATCAAGTAGAAGAATATCTCGAATCATAAAGTTCTTCGCCACATACATAACAACTGTGTAATCACTCAATTCAACAAGGGATCTTTTAAGTTTTACGCCCTTAATACTTGTTGTATCATGCCAGTGAATCTTTATTTCAACTTTTTTTTCATCGTGAGTATAAAAATCAAAACCTCGTTGGGATGAAGATTTTTTTTGATGAAGCCCTAGGATCGTTTTTGCATACCACTCTCCCAGCTGTACAGGAAGGTTCTTACCATTTACAAGAACTTTATGATCTTTTAAAATTTGATATACTTGATCGACAATCTCTACCGCTTCAAATATTTTTTTAGAATCTGGAAAATGGACAATATCAATCGTTTTACGCTCTTTTAAAGTTAATTTGCGATTAAATACTTTTTTATACCACTCATCAAAAGCCTTTAAGTCTAAGTAAGTTAAGGAACTTAAAACATAACCTTGAGTTTGGAGTTTAATAACATCTTGCGATTCTTTTTTTTGAAGAAATGAGAGAGGCAAATAGGTGTTATCATTTTCTCCACGAATGAAAATGGTATCCTTCCAGTAGTCACTACTTCCTTGCGGCTGTAACGTAAACTCGCTAGCATGCTCGTCAATAATTGTTTTCACTGTCTACCTTTTAAATTAATTTAAATACATGAATACTTTAACAGATCTTCACCTAAAAATTAA
>JABJPQ010000075.1 GCA_018663815.1 Halobacteriovoraceae bacterium
GAAGAGGCTATTCAAATGACAAAGATGGTTCTTGAGCATAAAGGTGAAACTGGATTTGGGTTTAAAAAAGATAAAGAAAGAATCTAGTAGGAGATAAAATTGGCTGAGTTAAATAAATCTTTATATGAAAACTTTTCAACAAGTATTAGTTATCCAACAGCTGAACTTTTTTTAAAGAGCGTTTCAGATTGTAATGAACTTTTAAAAGAAAATGGATCTAGAGGTGCAGTTTCTGGGTTTAAAAAGTTTAAAGCAGAGCTTGAAAAATTAGATGAAACGCAACTGGAAGAATTGTATACCAAAACATTTGATATAAATGGAGTATGTAGTTTAGACCTTGGATATGTATTGTTTGGAGAAGATTATAAAAGAGGAGCTTTACTGGTTGAGATATCAAGGCTACTTAGGGAGAATGATGTTGATCCGGGAACTGAACTTGCGGATCACCTTCCAAATGTTTTACGTTTATTGCCAAAATTAACTAATTTTGAAGAACGTGAACAAATGATTGAGAAATTAGTTATTCCGGCTATAAACAATATGATTTTGAAATTTGGTAAAGGTAATAATAAGAAATGTATTTATTATTACGCATTGAAATCCCTTAGAGATTTATTAGAAGATAGTTTAGAAGAATTTAACTTATAAAGTAAAAGTGAGGAATTATGCTTAATATTATTTTTTTACAAGTGTTTCCATATGTAGCAATTGTGCTGTTTTTAGTCGTTTCAATATTCTTGTACAAAACAAATGGCTATAAATACTCATCTTTATCCTCAGAGTTTCTCGAGAGTCAGCAACTCTTTTGGGGATCTGTACCATGGCATTATGGTATCCTTGTGGTTATGACGGGTCACCTATTGGCTTTTCTATTTCCACAAAGTTATATTGCATTTGGAACTATGCCGATGAGATTACTCATTCTTGAAATTATGTCGTTGGCCTTTGGTTTAATGGCATTATTTGGATTATGTATGCTAATTCACAGAAGAATGACCAATAGCAGAGTTAGGGCCGTTACTTCTAGTATGGATATTGTCATTTTATGTGTTTTACTTGCACAAGTCGTGACAGGTATTTTAATTGCAGTTAACTATCGATGGGGTTCTGTTTGGTATGCTTCGGCATTAGTACCATATCTTAAATCGATATTTTTGTTTTCACCGGATATTTCTTATATTGAGTCTATGCCTTTTATGGTTAAGCTTCATGCAGTGAACGCATTTATATTCATTGCTTTAATTCCATTTAGCCGATTTGTTCACTTTTTGGTTGTTCCGTTTCATTATCTTTGGAGAAGCTATCAAATAGTGATTTGGAATTACGATAGAAAAAGAATAAGAAAACATGATTAAATAATTATAATAATTGTGAAAAAATGGAGAACGTATGTTCTCCTTTTTTTATGACTTTAATCATGCTTGAAGATGCGATTAGTTGTCATCAAACAGAATTACTTATGTAACTATTAACGTAAATTAAGATATTAACACTTAAAATGGGAAAATCTATGTCATCAAAAAATGATTTGCAGGATTGGAATGTTGAAAACGAAGGTTTTTGGAATTCCACAGGGAAGAAAATTGCAGATACGAATTTATGGATATCAATTCCGTGCTTACTCGCAGGTTTTGCTGTTTGGCTTTACTGGAGTATTATTACGGTTCAAATGCTTAACTTGGGTTATCCAATTCCAAAGTCTGACTTATTTACATTGGGAGCAATCGCTGGTTTATCGGGGGCAACCTTAAGAATACCTTCGACATTTTTTATTCGTCCTTGTGGGGGAAGAAATGTTATTTTCTTTACGACAGCTTTACTGATTATACCGGCACTTGGTGTCGGGTTTGCGCTTCAAAATCCGAATACTCCTCTATGGGTATTTCAGGTTCTGGCCCTACTTTCTGGATTTGGTGGTGGAAACTTTTCAAGCTCGATGAGTAATATAAGCTTCTTTTATCCAAAAAAAGTTCAAGGAATGTCCTTAGGATTAAATGCAGGTCTAGGAAACTTTGGTGTTACAACTATGCAAATAGTAATTCCTCTTGTTATGACAATGGGAGTTTTTGGTGGTGCAGGAAGAGAACTTCTCAAGCCTTCAGGCTCACTCATTGGAAAAATACCAGCAGGTGATATCTCATACATCCAGAACGCTGGTTTTATATGGGTACCATTTCTCATTGTTTTAGTTATAGCAGCTTTTTTTAAGATGAATAATATTAGAGCAGAACATGTTTCTCCAAACGCTGATTCAACAACGGGTGCTATTGGAAAGATGACATGGCTTCTATTTATTGGTCTTGTGTGTGCTGTCTTTGGATTATTCTTGCTTTTAAAAGTAGGCATCACGAAGTGGGTGGTACTTCCAATTGTTATAGCTTCAACAGTTTTTGCAATGAAGCTTCTCTCTCCTGGAGAGATAAAAAAATCCCTTAACCATCAATATAAAATCTTTAACTATAAACATAATTGGATAATGACGATTATTTACACAATGACATTTGGATCATTTATTGGATATGCAGCTTCATTTCCGCTTTCAATAAAAGTTATTTTTGGTTTTAAACATTTGTTGGTTGATGGAGTTATGACTCATAATGTGGTTAATGAGAATGGACCTAGTGCACTGGCATATGCGTGGCTTGGGCCTTTTATTGGCGCTCTTATTCGTCCCGTTGGTGGAAAGATTTCTGATAAAGTTGGTGGAGCAATGGTTACAGGTATTTGTGCCGCTGTTATGATTTTATCAGCATTTGGTGTTGCTTATTATATGAAAGCTGCTTATGCATCTGCAACTCCAGAAGAATTTTTTATGCCATTTTTTATTTTATTTTTGATTCTATTTGCTGCTACAGGTATTGGTAATGGATCAACTTTTAGAACAATTGCTATGGTTTTTGATAAAGAGATTGCTGGTCCTGTATTAGGATGGACTGCCGCAGTTGCAGCTTATGGAGCTTTTTTAATTCCAAAAGTATTTGGTGAACAAATTAAAGCAACAACTCCAGAAAATGCTCTTTATGGTTTTGCAGTATTTTATGCTTTTTGTTTTGTTCTTAACTGGTGGTATTACCTAGGTCCAAAAAGAGACTATGATAATCCTTAAGTTGAAAAAGATAAGTTGAATTTATAACGAGTGAGGTAGTTAAATGGAAATTAATAATAAAGCGACGAGAATTAATCTATTAGATTTTAAATCTCCGCAAATGAGAGCATTCCATATGTCTTGGTTTGCTTTCTTCTTATGCTTTTTTGCATGGTTTGGTATTGCACCGCTTATGTCGGTCGTTCGTACAGAGTTTGCATTAACAAAGGCTCAGATTGGTAATACGATTATTGGGTCGGTAGCGATTACAATTTTTGCACGGTTATTTATAGGATGGTTATGTGATAAGATTGGGCCGAGGATAACTTATACCGGTCTACTTTTAATTTTTTCTATCCCTGTTATGGCCATTGGTCTTTCAAGTGGATACGATTCATTCCTAATGTTTAGAATTGCGATTGGTGCTATTGGTGCATCTTTTGTAATTACTCAATATCACACATCAGTCATGTTTGCTCCTAACTGTGTTGGGACGGCGAATGCAACGTCTGCTGGTTGGGGAAATCTCGGTGGTGGTGTAACTCAAATGGTTATGCCCCTTGTCTTTGGTACATTTATATATTTAGGCTTCAATGATGCTTCAAGTTGGCGTTACTCAATGCTGGTTGCAGGTGCAGTTTGTTTTCTTACGGGTATTGCATACTATTTTTTAACTACCGACTTACCTGATGGTAATTTTAAAGAATTAAGAGAAAAAGGTGTATATAGATCTTCAGCAAAAGTTAAGGGAACATTTGTTCTAGCGATGAAAGATAAAAGAGTTTGGGCTCTTTTTGTTATTTATGCTGCATGTTTTGGAATAGAATTAACAATTAATAATATTGCTGCTCTTTATTTCATAGATTATTTTGAGTTAACGTTAAAGACAGCAGGAATTGTTGCTGGTCTTTTTGGTCTAATGAATTTATTTGCAAGAACAACTGGTGGTATTATAGGTGATAAGTTTGGTCATAAAGGTGGACTTAAAGGTCGAGTGAAATGGCTATTTATCGCCATTTTAATTGAGGGGATTATGCTTATGATTTTCTCGAGAATGACAGTACTTCCATTGGCCATTGGCTCTTTAATTATCTTTAGCTTATTTACTCAAATGTCTGAAGGTGCAACTTTTTCAGTTGTTCCGTTTATTAATAAGCATGCGCTAGGTTCTGTTTCTGGTATTGTTGGAGCCGGAGGAAATATGGGAGCTGTAGCCGCAGGATTTTTATTTAAAGGTGGTTATACTTGGCCGGCAGCTTTACTTATTTTAGGAATCTTAGTTATTCTAGCCTCTTTTGCAACTTTTTTTGTAACATTCTCTTCAGAGGATGAAGCCGAGGCTGCAGAAGAACATGAGTTAGCACTAAGACGTAGAGCAGAGTTAAGAGCGCAGCATGCATAGACACTTTAAGAAACTAACATTTGTAATCTAATAATATTGTGATGTACAATTTGTTATAAAGTGTTCATGTTGGATTTAAGAAAAAACTCAAAGGAGTTAAAAATGACAGGAAATGGTAATAATTCACTTTTTAATTTAATTAAGCCAATGGATATTTTACGAATATACATGGGACTTGCCTTAAGTGTTAAAGGGATATATTTTTTATCAGACATGGAAAAGGTGCTTAAGCTGGGACAAGAAATCCCTATGTTTGATACTTTTCTCGCTTGGGTTGTTGTAGGAATCCATGTTGTGTGTGGAATAAGTTTAGCAATAGGTTTTTGGACCAGAATGTCTGCGGCCTTAAACTTTTTTGTTCTGGCAGGGGCTGTATTGTTTGTGCACGGACAGAATGGACTTTTTGCTTCTGGGCAACAGTTAGAATTCACATTGCTTATTGCATTCATCTTGGGACTATTAACTTGGGCCGGTTCTGGAAAATTCTCCTTTGACTATTATGCCGAGAATGAATTATAAAGATTTTTAAAAAAAATATTTAAAATAAATCAGGGCCCCTTTTTTAGGGGCTTTTTTTAACGCTAATAGCTAGGCATAAAGAATGGAATTATTTGAAAGAGATAATGGAGTCAAGTGGTATCATGCAATTCACCTTTTTATAAAAGTATTGATGATACTTATTGGGCTTGGAGTTCTTGGCTTTGGTTATTATTTTTACATTGATGGAGGAAAAACTGCTGATTATTGTTTGGTGAAAGAAAAATTAGAATCCCTTGAGAATATTGAAATTTTAAAAGTGGGGTTTAAAGATGAAAAAACTGTTATTACAAAAATTTTTTCAAGCTTTCAAATAAAAAATGGTCCGGTTATCACCGTAAATGATTTAAGCCCTAATGTTTTTAATGAATTAGAAATTACGAATTTAGCACGAGTTGGTGATTGGGGGGTTGTTAGTTTGCTTGTTTTTCCCAAGAAAGATAACTCAAATGAAAGGCTCGTGTTTACAAATGGTATTAGGCTAATGCAGGATAAAGAATTCATCCAGTATTCAAAAAATCAAAAGTTTCAATTAAAGAAATTTTCAGATATTATCCTTCACTCTGAAAAAATTGAAAAATATATTTTGAGTTTACCTTACCTAGAATCAAGTACTTTAACTTTGGAAGATATTGATAAATATTCTCGTCTGGTAGATGTCGAGTTTGGTTTTGAGAGTAAAGCAATCTTCTTAAGATGGCGTGTTAAAACAAAAGAACTTGGAAATGCGGATAAAGAGTACAGACAAACTCCTTTTACAAAATTAAATATTTCGGATGATATTATCAAAAAGTTAATACCTCGGATTCCGAAGAGATCAACTTTTCAATAATATATTATTGAATTCCAAACTTAAGGTTTATAAAAGCTTTAGCAGCTCCATGTAGATAAACGAGTTTTCCTCCAGAAGTCGCAACATTATAGGCAAAGTAGATGAGTAGGCTTTGCATAAAGAGTATCGCTATTTTTTTTATAGTACTGAGCTTTCCCCCGTAAAGACCAATTGATATGAGTAAAAAAACATAATTGATAATCATAAAAATTCCTGCTTCTTCTTCGTGAGAAGCTACTAGTTCATTATCAATTAATCTCGAATCAATAAAGTTTTGATGATGAGAGTTTTTATCAGTAAGTTTGGCAATGACTCTTTCATCTCTCTCTCCCATGGCACTTGATAGATTAACAGACACGGCCAGGCCAGCATGGACAATGAGTACAAATAGTAGGGCTGTGCCAGTTGCTTTCTTTAGATGAATTAATAATAAAACAGTACAAGTTATAATGGGAAGAATAAGGACGACTCCCATCGTAAAGTGAACAATGAGTGGATGTAACGGGATATTACTCATTACTTATCCTCGGTAAGTACGCATCAGTTGCGCTATATTTATAAACTAACACCCCACCAGTGTGTCCGACTTGAATTGCAAAGTAGATAAGTAGTATTTGAATAAAAAAATTAAATATAAGTCCAATTTGAAAATATCGTAAACTATTAACTACTAAAGTTGATATACCTGTGACCAGAGCTAGCAAGGTGACAACTAAAAAATTTTGAGCTTCATTTTCATGAGTATTAACATGTTGTTGAGCAACAACATTTTTTACCGCAGAGATTTCGTTTTCTCCAGTTTTTATAGAAATAACACTAGAAATTGTTAGTAGCCCGTAAAGGACGAGGATAATTACAAAGCCTGATCGCTCAAGAAGCTTCTTTTTAAAAAAAATGATATAAAGTGATAAAAGAAAAGGTAAAACAAAGACTATGCCAATAGGTAAGTGCACAACTCCTGGGTGAATTGGTAATTCTCCCATAATTTATCTCCAATCTTGATTTAAGAAAATATTGAGCACAATCATCTCAGTCGCTTTATAATTAAGTCAATATAAAGATAAGTAAGTTATGCGTAAAGAGGAAATACTTTTGTGAAAAACTGTTTTTTTTGATAGAACAAATACATCGATACACCCTTAATTTGTGAGCAATGATATGATGAGTACTTATTCGGAACGACTTTTAGACAGGGCACAAAGCCCCTTAAATAGAAGAGAAGATCTTACTGCTCTCAAGTCAAATGATGACTTTAAAGTTTTATTAATCAACTACCAGGTTCCTAACTCTAATGGCGTTATTGATTTTCATATTGCTTGCCAAGAGGGCAAGATAAAGGAAGTTTTTTATAAAACGAATATTAAGGGGCCTTCGTTGGGCTTTTTAGATACCCTTGCCCATTTTATGAAAGAAACGGATGCTTATACAATTTCTCACTTAAATATGAGAGAAATCGAAAGCTTTCTTAGGGATAAGAACTCAGTTGAGTCAATACCTAATAACGGTGCTGAGATGTATCGTATTTTTGAAATCGTAAACACAATTCAAGATCATCTTAAAGAAGAGTTTGTTGCTGCTGGTACTACTGGTGGGTTTATTTCTCCAAGTATTGAAAACTATTCAAGACAAAAACCATACTTCTATGATTTTGAAACACTAGGGAATTATGGAGAACTTAAAGAAGAAGAACAGTATGATGTAGTAAATCTCATATTGGAGCGAATTGTTAATCCTCTATTGGCAAAGGATGGAGGAGGTGTGGAGTGTGCACATCTTATGGGTAGTGATGTTATTGTCATCAATTATTTAGGAAATTGTTCGAGTTGTTCTATGTCCTTAACAACTACCATGGATTTTGTACAAGCAGTTTTAAGAGAAGAGCTTGGTGAGCCTGGTCTTATGGTTATTACTGATTCTTAGTAGGAGATTGATAGATGGCAAATTTCTCACAGGATAAAGTGGTTCAAAGCTTAATTACTGGAAATAAAACTTTTAAAACTTCTTATGGAGAGGGAACAAAATCACAAGATTTTTTGAAGGGGCAGAGCCCTGCTGTTGCTTTGGTTACTTGTTCAGATGCTAGGGTTGTTCCCGAGGCAATTTTTAACTTAAAAATTGGTGAGATCTTTTGCATTGAGATTGCAGGGAATGTGTTTTCAACTGAAGTATGTGCCAGCGTTGAATATGCAGTTGCAAGCTTAGGTGTTTCACATGTTGTGGTTATGGGGCATCAGTGTTGTGGCGCAGTTGGTGCTGCTCTGGAGGGAAATATTGATAAGCATTCGAGCTCAATTCAAACATTATTAAAAAGAATTCAACCTACTATAGCTAAAGTTAAATTAGAGAATAAAAATATGCATTCCCATGATTTAGTAGAGGTGAGTATTAAAGAAAATGCAAAAACAACATTAAGCTTACTGAAGGAAAACTCGCCAATTTTAAAGCAAAGTCATGCCAACGGAAGTTGTGCCTTCTTAGCGGCGTATTATTCCTTGGAAACTGGCGAGGTTGAGTTTCTTTAAGGCTTGAGTAACCCGTAAGCTTCATCAAATTTTTTATCATTTAAAAGGTTAAAAACATTATCAAGTTTTGAATCATCGACAGAAGAAGCTTTGAAAAGTTCACTTGCCACAATAACAGAGGATTCGATCGTTTTAACCACAACTTTCATTATCTCATTGCGCTCTTCATCATTTTTTTTGTCAAAAGGAACAAGCTCATCTAGTTCAGCAAATGTGTAGTGTGATGCAATTGTAAGAAATTTCTCTAGTTGCTTGTCAGTAAGAGATTTCTCGGGGGAGATTTTAGTATTTTTTGTGGACATATAATTTCCTTGTTAACTTTGTAGTGCTTAATTGGTAGTAATATAGCTAAGTTCAATCATAAAGTAAAAACCTGAGAGGTATACAGTGGAAAAAACAAATATTGATGCAGCCGCGGAAATGAAAAAACCAACCGAGATGAGTGAAGCAGACTTAAAAGAATATTATAAAAAAACGACGGACCAATTTTTAGAAGAAGTTCGTAAGACTTGTTATGCTATGATTGATGGAAAACATGTTTGTGAATCTCCAGTTGCTCTTGTGAATGAGGCCATGGGTTATATTGATCAATTTTATAAAGATTCAAAAAA
>JABJPQ010000605.1 GCA_018663815.1 Halobacteriovoraceae bacterium
TAAATTTAAATATTCCACAAGCAATTAAGACGCTAAACTCAATTGATATTGATGCTCTAAGAATTTTACAACAGAGGTCTAGTGAAATCTATAAATTGCAAATGAAGCTCAATCATATTTTAGCAACAGGAAATAGAGTTTTTTTATGCGGGTGTGGTGCCACAGGTAGACTTTCTTTGGTGCTAGAAAAACTTTATCGCGAAATGAGGGGTGGAGATCAAGTTGTGGGTTTAATGGCCGGAGGTGATTACGCCCTCATAAGATCCGTAGAGAGCTTTGAAGATAATGCTGACTTTGGGGTTAAGCAATTAAATGAACTGAATTTTAAAGCAGAAGATATACTTCTTGGAATTACTGAGGGAGGAGAGACCCCATTTGTTATTGGGGCAACTCTTGAAGCTCAAAAAAGATCTAAGCATGATCCGTATTTTATTTATTGCAATCCTGACGATGAGTTGATGAATATCGATCGCTCTAACGATATTATTAAAAATCCAAGTGTAAAAAAAATAAATCTTACGACAGGACCTATGGCCATTTCTGGAAGTACCCGCATGCAGGCCAGTACAGTTCAAATGATTGCTGTTGGTTTTGCTTTATTATTTGAACACCAAGATTTCTACTCTTTTCAAAAAGATTTCAATTCATTCATTGATCAATTAACAAAAATTAATATGAATTTTTTAGAAGATTTTATAAAGCAGGAAAGTGATATTTATAAAAAATCAGGAATTGTTACTTATCGTAGTGACCCTGAACTCGCGATTACGATTTTAACTGATACAACAGAGAGATCTCCAACGTTCAGTTTGTACAGTTTTGAGAATCAGAAGCAAGAGCATCTAAGCCTTTGTTACTTAGCCGTTGAAGGTGTAAATCAATCACAAGAAGCTTGGGCACGTTTATTAGGGAGAACTCCTCGGTGTCTTGACTGGGATAATATGGATCGTGATATATCTTTAGAAACGATTTATGCTTTTGACATTTCTGAGCGGGCGATATTAAGAAGGTCTGCAAGCAACAATGCGCATGCAACCTTTCTGGTTGAAAGGTCTGATAATACAGTTCTTTTTCGTCTTAATGAGCATGAACATACTTTGAAGCTCAATAGAAGTAATCTGTTTTTCATTCACATGAGTATGAAGCTCATTCTCAATACTCATTCGACCCTTGTTATGGGAAGGATGGGAAGGTTTGATGGAAATATGATGACGTTTGTGAGACCTAGCAATTATAAGTTAATTGATAGAGCCGCACGTTATATTGTCGAAATTTTAAAACGCAAAAATATCTATCCCCCTCGGGAAAAGATTTTGTCCGAAATTTTTAAACGAATTAATGATCAAGAAAGCTCTATTGTTTATTCTGTAACAAACCATTTTCAATAAATATTAAGTCAGTCTTAATATGTGTTAAAAATTCATGTTCTTGTAGGTTTAGAATGCATTTTAATATATCATTTACGTAATTAATTTCATCTAAGGATAATTTGTGAGTACTGAAAATGAATTTCTGCACGATATTGTAAATAAGATTACAATTGCTTATTCTCGCCTTGAGCGAATAGAAAGAAAATTAGATAAATTTTCTAAAGAAGAGGTTGTTGAAATGGTAACTAAGGCGCGAGTTGCTCTTGATTCTTTGTTAGAATTGATTAACGAAAGGAAAAGTGAGATTGGAGTAGATTAAATGAAAAAAGCCGGAGCATAACCCCGGCTAATTTAATCTATGTATTTAAACCGTAGTTCTTATTTACAGTTAGGAACATCAAATGATTTTGAGAAAAGAAGATTTCCACCGTGACGTTCTTGGTTGTCGTTTTGGTGAACAGCAACCATTGTACTTAGTGGGTAATCATAGTTAACAGTTTCCCACTCGTGACAGCTTTCTTGACCAGAAACACAGTACTCTTTAGAGTAAGCTCTTGAAGTTGAAAGTTGTTTTTTACCAAGTTCAACCCAAATTTCTCTATCACCGTTATCAACTCTATCATATAGCATAACTGCATTAACAGTTTTCATTGAGTTAGTTGAAGCTTCATAACAAACGTCCATGATGCTTACGATTTGAGAGTATTGACCAGCGTTGAATGTTACTTGAGCAGCACTTTCTCTTACAGAAAAGTCAGCTTTGATTTCTTCCCAGCTTGAAGATGGGTTAAGACCTGCAACAGCTACAGAGCTAAGTACTAGAGATGCGATTAATGCGATTGTTTTCATAATTCCTCCTATAGAATTTATTTTAAAAAGTATTTTCTTGTTGCAACAGATATAGAAAACAGGTGTAAAAAAGTCCCGAAAAACAAGCGGTAAAAATTTGTTTTAGGGACACGGGGTCTGGGCAACGTGTTATTTTGGGACATGTCTCACTTTTTATTTCAAATGTGAAAAAAATCATCAGTAATAGGCTTTTAGTTAATCTGATTTACTAAACCTTACATTTATGGGAGAAGAGGGTGAAACTAATCAAGGCATCATATGAAAGCAATACTGGTACTTCTATTCTCTTTGACCTCTTATCAGGGCTACTCTGATATTGGCGATGCCGCAGGTGGAAGTTCAAAATCATGGACAGAAATATTGAATGATAACTCATTGGTGCCGGATGCATTTAAAGTTAAGTTTAAAAACTACTCTATCTCAGTGTTGGACACTTGTTATATTAAGAAAACAGATACCTTACGAACATTAAAGCATATTTCAGTATTTGAGTATGTAAATGGTCTGCCAAAATCATCTCCTCCGCAGTATTTCTACACTCCGAGAAAATATAAAGTTGAATTTTGTGGTGGAACATCTGAGAATTGTGAATGGGAAGTACTTCACAAGGAATATCCACTTGAGTTTATGGTAGATATTCGACGGAACTTTAATCATGATGAAATTGCGGGTGAGGTTTTATTTAGAAAGAAATTTCAAGTTTCTTTATGTAAGTAAGCTAAGCGGCAAGCAGGTGCTTTGCCGCTAGATATGATGTTTAATTTAGTAAACTAGTTAGGGACAGCTTGATTACGTTTATTAAGGACTCTTTTTGACCTTGGCACACCGCCAATATATCTTCCATTTATTCTTGCATCGTCAACTGACAAACCATCATTTCCATATGATCTTGTGTAAGTTCGTTCTATAATAACACCGGTACCAGAAACATACTCAATTGGGAGGTGTTGATTTTGACCATAATAACGTTGATTAGCTTTTTGTTTTTGGCAATCATTGTAACTAATAACTCCGCTAGCCCCTGCGCCAAGTTTAGCAAGGTCTTGAGAAGTATCTGTTTTAACTCCAATCAGGTGTGTTAAAGCACGGACAGCAAGTCCTGCTTTTACTCCGTACTCAATACCCTGTCCAACGTTACAGTTATCAACTTGTTGGGCTGGATGGTAAGTCGTTGTGTAGTTTTGAGCAAAGCTTGTGTTGCTCATAAATACAAGTGCTACTCCTGTCATTAGTAATTTTTTCATCTCAATCTCCTCATCTCTATAATTAATATACTCCCAGTATATCTCGGAGCGACATTTTAGCGTAGAGCAGTTGTAATCATTTCATAAGGTGTTGAAATTTTAGACAGTTTTAAGTTTTAGGACCTAAAAATAAAGTCTTAGCCCAATGGCCGCAGCAATTCCCGCTAGCCCTAATCTTCGAGTAATTACGATCCTTTAGAAATTACTCTTTCTTGAAGTTATTCCCCGTGTCGGCCTTCACAATTCAATTATA
>JABJPQ010000499.1 GCA_018663815.1 Halobacteriovoraceae bacterium
AGCTAAAGAGGCTTATATGAGTGCAATCCCCCTTGGTGATTACGGAACAACTGAAGATGTAGCAAATCTAACTCTTTTCTTGCTAAGTAATGCGTCAAAGTATATTACAGGGGAAGTAATTAAGGTTGACGGTGGTTTATATATTTAACTAAGATATGTTGTTTTTTAAAAACACAAATTAAAGACTGGAGAACATAATGGAAATTCAAGAAAAAGTAATCTCAATTGTAAGTGAAGCAGCTAACGTAGAAGTAGCAAACATCAAAGCAGAAACAAGCTTTGTTGACGATCTTAATCTAGACTCATTAGACATGGTAGAAATGATGATGAAAATGGAAGAAGAGTTTGGAGTAGAAATTCCTGAAGAAAAAACGGAAGATCTAAAAACAATTAATGACGTAACTTCTTATTTAAAAGCAAACGCTAACTAGGCATTGTTTAAATTAGTAAAAAACAAAGCCTCGCATGAGGCTTTTTTTATATTAGAGAGAGAATCGTATGAAATTAAATCGTGTAGCAGTAACGGGAATTAGTGCATTATGTGGCCTAGGCCATAGTATGGATGAAGTATGGGCAAACCTTATTGAAGGTAAATCAGGTATTTCCAGCATGAAAGATATTGACCCTAAAATGTGGCCAGTTCAATTTGCAGGAACAGTAAATGATTTTAGCATCGCTGAAGACCTACTAGATCTCAAAGAACGCAAACGATTTGATTTATTTATTCATTACGCTCTTCACGCAACCGATGAAGCTATTAAAGCGGCTGGATTATTAGACGCAAAATATGATCCTTATATGATGGGCTCAATTATGGGAACTGGCCTGGGTGGCTTTCCAGTCATTGAGAGCACGACCGAAATTTACCACGCTAAAGGTCCACGTCGAGTAAGCCCATTTTTTATACCTGCATTTATTCCAAATATGTCAGCCGGAAGAATCTCTATGCAATATAACCTGCGAGGTGTAAATTACGCAACCTCTTCAGCTTGTGCATCTGCCTCCCACGCCATTGCTGCTGCAGCTAGTGAAATCATGTTAGGTAGACAAGACGCTATGGTCACCGGTGGCTCAGAAGCCGTTATAACAGGCTTAACCATGGCCGGATTTGCTTCCATGAAAGCCCTGTCTAAATGGAATGATCAACCCACAAAAGCAAGTCGTCCATTTGATAAAGAGAGAAATGGATTTGTCATGGGAGAAGGCGCTGGAATTTTAATTTTAGAAAACCTAGATAAAGCTAAGGCGCGTGGAGCTAATATTTTAGCAGAAGTTGTAGGCTATGGTGCCACTGCTGATGCCTACCATATAACCTCCCCCCACCCAGAAGGTGAAGGAACAATTCCGTGTATGCAACAAGCGCTTAAATACGCTGGAATTGCCAAAGAAGAAATTGATTATATAAATGCCCACGGAACATCAACTCCCCTAGGAGATATCGCTGAAACTAACGCCATCAAAAAAGTATTTGGAGATCATGCATACAAACTAAATGTATCCTCGACGAAATCTATGCATGGACATTTACTTGGAGCGGCCGGTGGTATTGAGTCAGTTATTTGTATTAAAGCACTTAATGAAGGAGTTATTCCTCCCACTATTAATCTTGATGATCAAGATGAAAAATGTGATTTAAACTATACTGCCAATACAATGGTTAAGCGTGACATGCAATATGCTCTTAATAACTCTTTTGGATTTGGTGGGACGAATTCTACGACGATTTTTAAGAAATATTTAAGGTGAAGGCGCACGCTCAACCATTTCATCTAGCCCTTCCCTGTCTCTATCCCTAGAACTTCTAGCGGAACTTGTATTTGAAGGTTGTCTTGAGCCCCCTGAAGTAATTGTCGTATTTGGTTGAGTGGATCTTCTTTGGGGTACTCCAGCTTTTTGATTCGCGAGTACGGCTTTTCTAACAAATTCATCAAACTCTTGATTTTTATTAGCAAATTTAGCTAAGTCCCCAAAATTAATATTATCAAATGGACTCTCCGGCACCGATGTATAGGCCGGTATTTCAACGGTATCTAAGCTTTGTTTCATTTTAAATAATTTTGCAGCATTCTGCTGTTCTTCCAGTAGTTCAGCTGCCTGTCGCACCAGAACTGCAGCAACAGCTTCATCATACTCCTCCACTGTACTGAAGTTTTTATTAACAACCATCCCTGAAGAACTAGGTACCCCTGGGGTTCCTGGAGTGTTTGGATTCATTTTATTTCTTTTATATACCTCTAAGTACTCCTTTAGCTTAGATAAATCAAAAAGTGGATTCTGATTTAATTCTTTAACTCTTTTCTCTCCCAATGCCTTTAACAGCTCTGGAAAAGTTACCGTACTTGTTGGACGATCAAACTTTACGTTTTTTATGACATTATCTAAGAAAGTCATTTGCTCAATATTTTTCGCTAGCTCTAATTCCCCCATACTTGCCGATGCAAGAACTCTAGGTTTTTGATGATTAAAGTTATAATTTATTTTTTTAAGCTGGATTTGATGCTTAACTTTTTTCACTAGTGAGGCAATCGAGCGGCTTGCTGGAGCTAATCCTTGGGCCAAAAAAGGAGCTACTCCTAAGCTAAGGAAGATAGATGCTTCACTTAAACATGTATTTAATTTTTGTTTAGATATTTGAATATTTTGATTGTTTACTACCGGACAGTAGCCCTGAAAAACCTCAGCCTTTTCTTTTTTCTCTTCACCTACAACTTCCAAGCTCACCTCCTGGAATTTTTTCACTTCAGACTGACAAATATCATAGGCTTTAGAAGATTGAACTGTTGCAAAAGCTGTATTAAACCCAAGCGATCCAGCTATGAATGCAGTTCTGAGTGTATTCGCTCCTTTAGCAAAGAGCCCTACTCCTCCAGTCATAATAGTAAGGCCTGTACTAATACCTAAGTCTAAAGCAAATTCGTTAGCACCCACTTCTTCATTTCTTTGCTCAATCAAACATTGAGTTTTTTTCATATAATAAATCGTCATAGCTTCTTGGTTCTTTTTCCCTTGTAAACTTTGAGCGTTGAGTTCTTTTTTATAACCTTTAAAACTTTGTAAGTTGATGAGTGATTTATCTAGGTCTTGACAGTTTTCAAAGTCACCTTCATTTTGTAGGCAATAATGGACTCCTGAAACATTTTTTAACTTATTAAAAGTATTTTTTCTACTTATTTGAATTTGTCGTTTTATAAGTGTCTGCATTTTTTCTTGAGTAAGAGCTCCTCGGCTTTCTTCACTTCTTACCATGTCCCTGAAATTTTGACCTTTTATCCAAGGATGATTCAACTCTTTCTGCCTTATTCTATCTGATAAGACTTCTTTTTCCTTTGCTGTTAGATCATTTCTATTCAAAGCTAATATGCGAGTTGCACCCTTAATTACTTTTAAAGCTTTAAATGTACCTTGAGTCATTTTTTGTAATTGTTTCTCCTTATCAGGATACTTTACTCTAGGACACAATTTAAACTCTTTGCATTCTTTTTGGATTTGTTTGGATGAAAATTGTTTGAAACAATCTATATCAGATAAATAATTATCAGTAATAAGAGCATCATAATTAGCCAAGCTTTGTAAAAGACCTCGTTCTTCTTGTTCCATCAAATAATCACTTAGGTAATATTGACTGAGTAGCAGCTTCTTTTTCACATCAGAGTCTGGCAAATTATCAAATTGTTGTAAGCAATAGGGAAAGCTCTCTGATAATAATTTTTTATTACCAAAGCGTGGATGCTCAGAGAGATATTTTTCAAAGTCATCAGGTGAAATATCTTTACGAAGTTCAAACTTTCCAATTCCCTGACAAACTTTAACTGCCGAAATGGGTTCATTTATTGTTACAATATCTCTAAAGCTAAGAGATGAATTCAATATATAACCTAAAATTCCACCAGTGTAGGCTTGAGCTATTTGTTTTGTTAAAACAACTGGACATTCTTTTTTTGCATATTTTTCATTACAATCAACTTCAATATTTACTTTTGGACTGTCGGTCATTCCCGCTATAGATTTTATAAATTCCTTAACTTCCCCAGCAAAAGCAGTGGGTAAATGGAGCATCAAAATAAATACTATTAATAAGTTTTTCATATCTGACTAATACTATCGGATTTCTTCAAAATTACTTTAGCTAAACATACTATCTAACTGAAAATCAATAAGTTACCCCCCAATAAAAACTAAATAAACATCATCAAACACTCATTCTTAATCAGTACTTCTCTTTGTTAACCCAATGTCATTTTATCATCAACTCATTAAATCCTTCTTCCCAATCCTCACAAAATTCACTAATATTCAAACATTAGCTCCACCACTAAAAGGACATCAGCATGCTTACAAATACAGATCCTAAAATTCAAGAACTCATTAATCTCGAACAAAAAAGACAAGAAGAAGGTTTAGAACTTATCGCTTCTGAGAACTACTGCTCAAAAGAAGTCATGTACGCGCAAGGTAGTTGCCTGACAAATAAATACGCTGAAGGTTACCCTAAGAAAAGATACTACGGTGGCTGTGAATTTGTTGATGGTATTGAACAACTGGCCATTGATCGAGTTAAAGAAATTTTTGGTTGCGAGTATGCAAACGTTCAACCACATTCTGGTTCTCAAGCCAATATGGCCGTATACTTTGCTTGTTTAAAACCAGGTGACACTGTTTTAGGTATGGATTTATCTGAAGGTGGTCACCTAACTCATGGATCACCGGTTAATTTTTCCGGAAAACTTTTTAACTTTGTTTCTTATGGATTAAATCCTGAAACAGAAGAAATTGATTACGATAAAATGGCCGCACTTGCATTAGAGCACAAACCAAAACTCATTGTTGGCGGTGCTTCGGCCTATGCTAAAAAAATAGACTTTACTAAAATGAAAGAAATAGCAGACTCAGTTGATGCTCTTTTTATGGTTGATATGGCCCATATCGCTGGACTTATCGCAGCTGGCCTGCACCCAAGCCCGGTTGGAATTGCTGACTTTATAACCAGTACCACTCATAAAACGCTAAGGGGTCCTAGAGGTGGTATCATACTCGCAAATGAAAAATGGGGGAAAAAACTAAACTCAAATATTTTTCCTGGCATTCAAGGTGGACCACTGGAGCATGTTATTGCAGCTAAGGCCGTGGCTTTTGGCGAGGCTTTAAAGCCGGAATTCAAAGAATATCAAGCTCAGGTTATTAAAAATGCTCAAGCCTTAGCTCAAGGATTGATGGATCATAAGATTAACCTTGTTTCCAATGGAACTGACAATCACCTAGTACTTATTAAAACGGACTCAGTTAATCTTTCCGGCAAAGAAGCTGAAGCTATTTTAGAATCCGTTCACATTACTTGTAATAAAAATATGATTCCAAAAGATACAAGATCACCGTTTGTTACTTCAGGGATTAGAATTGGAACTCCGGCCATTACAACAAGAGGTTTAAAAGAAGAGCATATGAAACTCGTTGCGAACTGGATTCATCTGGCCCTAACTGATAATGCAAAACATGAACAAATACGTACAGAGGTCATTAATCTTTGTAATGAATTTCCAGTTTACTAAAGGATATATATGAAAGCATTTTTAATTCTTACTTTATTACTTACTTTAGCTGCATGTGATAGGAAGCCAATGGCAGATCCGGCTAAGACGGTTATTAACCCAAGTGCAAGTATGGGTATTGCTCCTAAAAATAATGC
>JABJPQ010000583.1 GCA_018663815.1 Halobacteriovoraceae bacterium
CTAAGCGTCGTATTATTGCGAGTTGGGCCTACAATTTTTGCGCAAGCCTTAACTGGCTTTGAATCTTTAATATCGGTTCGGCGAAAAACAATTCCTGTATCAGCATCAGCAGGAAACAAAGCTAAGGATACTTTTTTACCAGAATGAATTCCTATCCCAGTAACCTTCACTTTCTTTGCTATTGTTCTTTGATAAATCATCAATCCACTTCTTTCCCTATTCAGGAGAAATTTAGTTACTATACTTATAAGCTCGTTTTTTACACTACGCCTTATAGTATAAACGAAATTATTTTAAATACACGAGTGAAAAATTTTCTTAATTATTTCGATAGCTTAACAGTTTTACTCTGAAAAGGTAATTCTTTTAAACTATTTCAAGACAACTAAAACTGTCAGTTTTCACCTATCTACTAATTTTCAACACCTTAGCAGGTTTTTGGGTGTTTTGAAGTAAAGTGTAATTAATACAGTCATCCCTAATTGGAACTTGCACCTATGGGCAAAGTAAATTTAAAGCTCGTATTTCTTGAGGCCCTATCATATTCCAGCGAACCTCCATGCTTATGCAGAGTCGACTTGGCAATTGATAGCCCAAGTCCACTCCCTTTGCCTAAGCGTTTGGTGGAATAAAATGGCTCAAACATTTCATCTAATACCATTGGAGTGATACCTGTACCACTATCGGTAACAGCGATAGTAATTTCTTTTTCATTAGTCACACACGAGATTTCAATCCATGGATTTTCGACCTTTGCGATAGCATCAAAGGAATTATTCATGACACTAATAATTGCCTGAGCTATTTGAGCACGATTGCAATATATTTCCTGATCAACAAGTTTATCTAACCCACTAAGAGTTAGCTTGATATTTAATATCTTAACTCTTTCGGTATAAATGTTTAAAACATCCTCAAGTATGTCGTGTGCTTTTTCATTGCGATACGAATCTTCCCGTAGGCTCTTTGAGATATTTCGCAAACTTGAGATGACTTTTGTTATTCTCTTTACTGTGCTCTCGATGGCATCCACCGCACTTACTGATTTTTCAACATCAAGTTTTTCTGATAGTAGTAATTTTTTTAAATTTAAAGCCTTAGCAATAATAATCGTTAGCGGATTATTTATTTCATGCGCTACACTGGTAGCCATTTCTCCTAAGTGTGAAAGCTTAGCCGAAGAAAACATTTGAACTTTCATTTCCTCTTTAATCTTTTGCTCTCTAACTCGCTCTGTAATATCCCTAATCAACGTTAGCTGATAATCTTTTTCCATAATTTTTTTAATTGATACGACAAGCTCAACACTAAATTTGGTTCCATTTTTTCGAACAAAGGTCTCTTCATTAACAATCGCATTATCAGTAACTTTTACTCGCATTGCGTGTTCCATCCACTGTTCTTGAGTCGTAATTTCAAAATTTTCAACTACATCAGACAGACTCATCGTTAATAATTCTTCCCGACTATAACCAAGATAACGAGAGGCTGTTTTATTAACTTCAACAATTTTTCCTTGGCTCTCTACGTCCACAAGAATAAGTGCCTCATGAACATCATCAATTAAATTAAATAATGTGTCCGCGGTTGTTTTTTGAAAAGTGACATTAAAACCATAAAAAATATAATTATCCTTACTAAGCTTAATCACTTCAAAGCGATAATATTTCTCATCAATATAGACTTCAATGTTTTGTAAATTAAGATTATTTTGGTATAGCAAAATTTTTAAATTTTTTTCACTTAACTGTGAGCTCTGCTCATTCCAACCTAATAAAAATGATTTTGCTGAACTATTTGAACAAGTAATATCTCCAGACAAGCTAAAAATAAAACAAGGGAACGGATTACTTTCAAAAATATTTTGGTAAATTTCCATAGGCTCTTATTCTCATTTAATTAATATGTTTAGTTACTTTTCGGAAATATTAGCCGAATCTTAATCTTAATAATCTCTAAAGCTACGAGATGTGAACAAGTGCTTTATCCGACAAAACACGTCCCCTAGGAGTTCTTAATAAAAGACCCTCTTTTAATAAAAAAGGTTCATAAACTTCCTCAATTGTTTGCTTATCTTCACCCAGGGTGGCTGAGAGAGCATCTATACCTACAGGGCCATTTGAGTAATAGTCTTTAATAACACTTAAAATCTTTCTATCCATCGAATCAAGACCTAAAGCATCGATGTCAAGTAGGCTTAAAGCTTTGTTAACGTCTGACAATTCTACTATAGGATGTTCCTCAATTAATGCGTAATCACGAACTCTGCGTAAAATTCGATTTGAAATCCGTGGAGTTCCACGACTTCTGCGCGCTATTTCCAACTGAGCATCTTGATGTACATTTATATGCATTTTTTTTGCATTATTAGCAATGATTTGCGAAAGCTCTGTCGGAGAATAAAAATCAAAATGTAGATGAGCCATAAATCTGTCACGTAAAGGATTTGATAGAAGTCCCGCTCTTGTTGTCGCTCCAATCAAAGTAAACGGCACAAGGTCGATTTGCATTGTGCGAGCACTTGCTCCTTGGCCAATCAGGATATCCAACCTAAAATCTTCCATCGCTGAATAAAGAATTTCTTCTACTGAAATATGCATTCGGTGAATTTCATCAATAAAAAGTACATCTTTTGGTTGCAGATTCGTTAGGACAGCTGCGAGATCACCTTTTTTTTCAATTGCAGGGCCAGAGACGACATGCAATTCGCTTGCTAGCTCTTTTGCAATAATCATTGCCAGGGATGTTTTTCCTAAACCAGGTGGACCAGATAATAAAACATGGTCCATGGCCGTATTTCTTTTGTTTGCTGATCTGGCCATGAGGTCAATATTTTCGACAACTTTTTTTTGACCTACATACTCATCAAAGTTTTGCGGACGTAATCTGTTTTCATGCTCGACATCACGATTAGAACTATTTTCACCTAAAAATCTGTCTTCCATAAGTTACAGCTCTCTTAAAACATTTTTGATAATATCAGCACTCGATACAGCACCATTTACAAGCTGCTTTTTCACTAACGAGGCTACATCCTTGTCCTTATACCCTAATGAATCAAGCGCAAGAAGCACCTCATTCATAATATTTGGATCGATATTAATTTTGATTTTCTCATCGTTTATTACTCTTGGCTTTTCCACTAAGTTATTAAGTTCAATATTATTAGCATGAAATTTATCTATTTTATCTCTTAGAGTAAGGATTATTTGCTCTGCCATTTTTTTTCCTATGCCTGGAGCCTTACTTAGAATCGCTGGTTGATCAAAACTAATCGCTTGAATTAAGCCATCAGTACCTATTGTCGAAATCAAAGGATATGCTTTAGATGATCCAATTTTATTAACTGTTTTAAGCAGTTCAAACATTTTTTTATCAATAAGACTATTAAACCCCCACAAGCTTTCATCATTTTCGCTCTTGTGGTGATGAACAAAAAGCTCACAAGAAACATCTTTGGATAAGAAATAACCATAATTTACTTCATAGCCTATACCGTTCCCAGTAAGAATAATTGCTTTTTTACCATCTGTATCTAGAACTTGACCTTTTAAATATCCAATCATTTTTAACCTATTTTATGTGCTAACGAAGACGCTAAAGAGTTTCCGTGATGTGATTTTTTAGAGCGCGACTTTGTCTTTTCGACTCTCCCTTTATTAAGGATATGGCATAAAGCAACCGCTACAGCATCACTTTCATCATGAGTCGCATAATCTCGTTTCCCCAGCAGCATATCTAGTACCTTTTGAACACTTTCTTTATCAGCATGTCCATGCCCTACAGCACTAGATTTAACGAGATTTGGGGAGTATTCAAAAATTTTACCTTCATACTTCTCAACCATGCTAGATAATATAATGCCTCTCGTTTGTGCTAATTTTATTAATGCCGTTGGGCTTTTTACAAAGATAAGAGATTCCAAGGCAATTTCAGATGGAGACAACTCATCAATTAGCTCGTGGGTTTTTATTTTAATTTCTGTTAATCGATTAAGAAACTGGGCATCCTTATTAAAACGTAATACGCCAGAGCTGATGTAATGAACTTTCTTACCCTCTTTTTTTAACAGAGCCCATCCAGTAACAATCGATCCGGGGTCAATTCCTAATACGATCAAGCCTATCCTCGCGTTCGTGTGTATAGGTATAGTATTACGTATTGTCGATTAGGTCTAGGAAAGCTTTTTGAAATTAATAAATTTGATCTAAATTATCACGCACCGTTCGTTCTAAAATATCAAGGAAACGGACTTCATCAGAGGAGATTATATCGACTAAAATTTTATAGTGCTTAACTAAGAATTTTTTTTGGCCCTTTTTGAAAAGATCAACCGAGTGTTTTCGACACAAAAGAAGATTTATAGGCGTCCCAACTTCATCGTAGAGTTGCTCCTTTTCAAGTTCCTCAGGAACATCAGTTTTATCACCATAATGTTTACAAATCGTACATTCTTTATCAGACATTTTATCCCCATATCTCTTTTACAACTTATCGCAATATTTATAATTTCCTTAAGTATATTTGCTAGGAAATTCTTTTAAATCCATGAAATTTACTATTAAAATTGCCGCTTATAGGTTAATTATATCATATGATGAAATTACTTGATGCCAAATCCATTATTGAACGCAATATCCCTAATTTACAAGACAGAGCTCAGCAGCTCACAAGCCAAGGTTTAGTGCCAAGCCTAAGCGTAGTACTTGTTGGAAATAATCAAGCAAGCCGCCGTTACGTAAACAATAAAGCCAAGTTTTGCAAACGAATTGGTGTTGTTTTTAATTTAATTGAATTGCCGCAAGATATTTCAAAAGAGACTTTTTTGGATACAGTAGACAAGATTAATAACGATCCAAGTGTAACAGGCTGTTTTGTACAATTACCCGTTCCAAAACATCTTTCAAATATCAATATTACACAACTCATAAACCCTGCCAAAGATGTTGATGGCTTTCATTTAAATACCATTAATAAACTTTATCTGAATGAGCTTGATGGAATCATTCCATGCACTCCTAAAGGAATAATCACTTTATTAAACGAAAATAATATTAAAATTGAAGGAATGAACGTTACCATTATTGGTAGAAGCCATATTGTAGGTAAGCCGTTAAGTTTACTTTTCCAAGCTCTCAACGCAACAGTTACGCTTTGCCACTCAAGAACAAAAGACCTCAAAAAGCACACAATAAATGCAGATATCATTGTTGCGGCTTCAGGTGTTCCCCATATCATTACAGCCGATCACGTAAACTCAAATCAATCTCAGGTTGTAATCGATGTCGGAATGAATCAATTAGACGGTAAACTTGTAGGCGATGTTTACTTTGCTGAAGTTGTTGAGAAGGTTCGCGCAATTACTCCTGTACCTGGAGGTGTCGGGCCGATGACTGTGTACTCTCTGATGGAAAATCTCTTATTAACAACTGAAAATATTATCAATAAAGGAATCTAAATGAGTCTTAAAACAAGCTTGTTTGAAGAACATGTTTCATTAGGTGCAAAAATAGTCGAATTTGCTGACTGGCAAATGCCTATTCAATATAAGAATCTAAAAGAAGAAGTTATTGCTGTTAGAGATTCTGTCGGTGTCTTTGATGTTAGTCATATGGGCGAATTTTTTATTGAGGGGAAGCAAGCACTAGACTTTGTTGATCATTTAGTTACAAATGATATTAAAAATGCTGAAATTTCAAAAGCCATTTACTCCCCCCTATGCCGAGAAGATGGAACAATTATTGATGACCTTATTGTCTATAAAATTTCTAATGAAAAATTAATGATTTGTGTAAATGCATCAAATATAAAAAAAGATTTTGACTGGATGAATTC
>JABJPQ010000584.1 GCA_018663815.1 Halobacteriovoraceae bacterium
TCACTCTTTTTCTCTGAGGTTATAGACAGTTGTTTTACTCTCGCTACTTCATGTGAGAGGTCTCTTTGATAGGACCCAATACTTGTTTGGATATATTTATTGGCTTTTGATTTAGATAGCTTTAGCGCTCGATCAAACAGGTCTTTTGAAATATCGCGTGGAATTTGCTCTAAGACTTGATCCTCTTCAAACCTAAGTGGGCAGGTAAGCTCATCAATAAATTTCTTAGGATATTTTTTGGTAACTTCTTCTCCTCGTATTGTGTATAAAGTTCTTATGGGAGTATAGGGAAGATAAAGTGCGCTAGTATGCTTGTACTCATCACTGCATTGTAGTGAAACTATAAATTCAAAATAAATATTTCTGGCCATACCTTCTTGTTTAATAAGTGAAAAATTTCCTAGAGGTGAATTTAACATCGTTTCAAAGCAGCCTTTTACGAAGGGGTGCTCCCATGTCATAAATTCGATATTATCAAATTTAAGTGCATAGTCTCTTGAGAAAGTTACACTGAAGCCTTCTTGCCTAAGTCCTGGAAAAGAAGGAATAAGCATATTATCAGAAGGGACGTAAAAATTTGTATAATCATTTAATTCTTCGCTATTAATACCTACCTCATTGGCCATGGCTTCGATATACGCAAGAGGAGAGGTTTTTTCTTCGTAGCTTTGCACGTCCTTTATAATTTGTTTGGCTTTTGAATCATGATAAGAATGAGTTTCAATAATATAGTCACGGCCTTGTTCAATAATTTTTTGATAATTAAAATATTCATCCTGCATAAACTTTATCAAAGCAGAGTTCTTTGCTTCATCAAATGGATTATTTAAAAGGTGAGTAAGTTCATCATGATGGATTTCGTAAAACGCATTGGCCCCTTTTGGAGATGATGTAAATGCTTTTAAAACCTCATCATACCAAGAAAATAGAGTCTGCTCAAAAGTATTTAAAATATAAGGAATATGAATATTAATATCATTTTCTTGTCCAATTCGATCAAGCCTTCCTATTCTTTGTTCGAGTTGATCTGGAAGTTTAGGTAGATCAAAAAGAATTAGATGATTTGAAAATTCAAAGTTTCTTCCTTCACTTCCTACTTCAGTGGAAATGAGTACCTGTGCTCCTTCCTCATCTGCAAAGTAAGCCGCTTGTCTATCACGTTCCATTACACTTTGGTCGGAATGAAAGCTTGCGAGCTTAAAATTCTCTAGTAACATGAGCTCTTTTATAAGCTTTAAGACTACATTTTTCGAGTGGCAAATAATGAGAATTTTTCGATCAGAATATTTTTTTATGATTTCATAAACGATGGTGAGTTTGTTTTCAAAAACAATTTTATCGTTGATACGGTTTTCTAAACCAATAGGATAAGAAAAAAGAACTCTTTCATTAAATAGCCTAGAGTAGTTCTCCAGGTTTTTGCGTGAATTTCGATAGTAGTTTCTTCCCGTTCCAAATCGATCAATGAGTGCTTGTTTTACTTCCTCATCGCTGATAAAGCTTTCTAGCTCGGTATGGGAAAAGTATGCTTTAAGTTTTTCTTTATGTTCTAGCAGGTTTTCTGTTCTAATTATTTTCGATAATTCTTGTGACTTTTGAATGAGTTCATTGAACTGCTCAAAACTGGTATATTTGTAGGGATCAATGAAGTTTAATTGATTAAAAAGATTTTCTACGCCTAAAACCTCTGGTGTTGCACTTAAAAATAATGTGGCATAAGTTTTTTTATTTATATTTTTAATGCATGAGATAAGCTGTGAAGACTCATCAGAAAAATTAAGCTGATGAGATTCATCTATAATAAGCATATCCCAGCTTTTACAGTTTATCATTTCTTGGTAGGCCACATCACTTTGGAGTAATTTTGAACTAATAATGAGCTTACTGGTTTGAGATATCTCAATTTCACTTTTCTCGCTACTTAAAGTTTGAAAGGAGAGAGAAAACTTTCTAAAAAACTCCACAAACCATTGATTGACTAAACTTTCTGGAACAATAATAAGTATATTTTGTACTAACTCCTTTTGAATAAGAGCATTGGTAATAAGTGCTGCTTAATTGTTTTCCCTAACCCGACTTCATCACAAAGCATGACTTTAGGGGAGCTCATTTTCAAAACCTCTGCGACAACATAGACCTGATGAGGAATAAGCCTCACTTTGGCCCCTAAAAATCCCTTGTGTTCAAAGCCTTGATAATGCCTCATCTCAAGATAACTTTGGTAGCGAAGATTAAAAAAGCTATTTGGATCATAGTTCTTTGCAATCAGTCTTTGCAAGGGACCACCAAGGTCAATATTGGCCGATAAAAGTATCTCTGGAACAATCTCACCGTTAGCTAGATAAAAATACATATGGTTTTGTTCTTCAACCTGCTCAACAACGAGTTCAACACCACTAGAGGTAGAGAACTTATCGTCAACTTGTAGTATAAATCTTTTTAAAGGTGCGCTTTGAGCGCTATAGATTCTATTCTCATTTGATAGAGGAAAATGAATTTCTATTCGTTTACTTTGGGTTTTGGTGACGATTCCAAGACCTAACTCAGGTTCACCTTCACTATACCAACGTTGCCCTTCACAATACATAATATGTCCTAATTTAATGATAATTTTGGATTATAATGCATTAGATATCAGCTAACAATAGCTGTAAATAATTACTATTTGATTATGAATTTTTTATCAATTCACTAAAGTGTTTTGATCGGGTAACCGAGAAGAATTTATGTTATTTACCTTAATTAACCTGAGTTCGGGATTAAATGTAAGAATCTAAGAAAATATATCCTCGGGCCTGTACGGCCCGTCCTTTTTACTTCAAAATTAATTTGCA
>JABJPQ010000414.1 GCA_018663815.1 Halobacteriovoraceae bacterium
CGTTGCACACATAAACCCTGAAAATAATTATTGCCACTCTCTAAAATATTTGGCCAAGGAAATGCTTGGCCAAGATCACTCTTCTTTTGAGACAACTACAGCGGGGCTGAATATAAGGCTTGTCGATCGAGATCTGCTTTTAAAATATAATGAACTGGATACAGAAATTACCTTGCGATTATTTCTGAAGTTTCGGTTAATCCTAAGCCAAGAAGAATGGGAATACTTTGAAAACATAGAACGGCCTCATTACCTAAACCTACTTCAACTGAGCATTGATGGAATACCTTTTGATTTAAAATTAGGTAATAAATTATCAACCTATATTTATGAATATACACACCTACTCCAGAGAGAAATATTTAAAATCGTTCGTACCTCTTTTAATATCTCCTCTCAAAGAGAGTTGGCCTCGGCACTGTTCTACAATAAGTTTTTAGTTTTCAATTCTCCTGATGGAGAAAATACACCTCTGCGTCCTCTAGGTCTAACAAGCATTGATCAGATTAAACTGGATATTGATTCACTGACTGAGCTAAAATCTTACGTTGCATCGCATGATTCTCTAAATAAAGACATCCCAAATCTTATAAATCAGATTATTCAATTTATTGAACTGACAGACTCAATGTCATGGATTGAGCGACTAACCGAACATGCCAAGCAGCATAATGAATTTCACAAAATCTATCCCAATATTACAGCTAATGCTTCTACAGGTCGTGTAATAGCAAAGCAACCAAATATTTTGGCAATCCCAAAGACAATATTAAAAAAATCAGAAGATGTAAGTTTGGTTGATGGTCAATATCCAGAAAAGCTTTTCCAGGACATTAAAGACATCAAATCTATACGCTCACTTATTAGAGTTCCTTCTGAAGAAACTGAAGAAATTGTGTCTGTAGATATCAATGGGCTTGATTTGGGTATCATTACCAATTCTGCCACTGAATTTAACAAAAACTTTAGTTGGTTACGCTTCTACGCAAAACATAAGGACGGACTGATTATAGACTCCCATTTTGGTATTTTAAAAGAGATTGACCCTAAGAGATATAAACTAGCTTTTGAACAACTGTTTCAAGATAAAAATCTATCTTTTGATCTTATGAAATACTGGGCAACAAAACCTCGAAAGAAAGGGGTATATTTTATTGAAGATGCCAACCCTTCAAACTCAGTCTTTGTTAATTTTAAAGATGATGTGCACTACTATAAAAAATTGAAAGAATTTAGGGAGATTTCAAAGCAGCTTAATTTTGGCCCACTCTATTCAATGGGTGCTTCAAATTTAGCATTAAAGCTTAAGGAGGTAATGAAGGTAGATGTTGGCACTTCAGAGGCTCAAGGAATGTTGGAGCGATTATCCGACACATATCCCGAAATAGGATTGGCCCGAGATAAAATAGCCCACAAAGTATATCAAGATGGTTATTACACCTGTGCTTTTGGTCGTCGGTATTATGCTGATGTCTGGGACGAGCTTAATCAGCATAAGCGAAAGACTCTCCCAAACATGGATCAGTATGAATTTATGTGTAATTTTGATGGCAAATATTATTATATAAAAGCTAGGGGGTGGGTCAAAACTACCTCTCCTGTCATCGAGGACCTCAAGCTGTTGGATAGAAATAATTGGTTTCAATTCAGAGAAGTTCTTGCCATTGAAGAAATAGAAAAATCAATCTTCCGCTTAAGTGGCCGGAAGAAGAAATCAAAGTTCCAAAGAAAAACTGAGGATAATCAAGAAGATGTCAGTGATTATGAGTTAACTCGAATCCAATTATCTTGGGAAATAGATACATTACTTGGAATGACCACTAGCCATACTCGACATTGTAAAGAAAATTGTGATCCTTCATTTAGTATGACCCAGGAATCTCAAGAAATTCTTTACAGTTTAGTTAAAAATGGAAACTATGCCCTGCCTGAAAAGAATATCATATTTTATAGAGTAGATTTGCAAACTCCAGCCTCAAAATATTTTAGGTTTTATAAACCCCTAATTAAAGTTGCCAAGAAGTTCTTTGCTGCATTTTGTCAGTCAGAGGCCGCCGATATAGCCAAACAGGTACTTACAAGAGTTAGAACTGATATTGAGGATAAAGACCTCAATGCAACAATCATATTTTTTATTCATGACCAAGTTGATGTGCACATCCAAAAATCTGATTCAGAAATGTTCAAAAGTATTTTGACTAATTCAGTCGAGACATCATTTGGTGATTATGCCATTCGATTCACAGGCGAATCGGACCCTCCAGGTCCCAGTTTCAAATAATCTTCCGAGCCACGAGAACAGTGTCTTCTTGGCCTTTCTTACCAAGATAGCTATGTCGGCCTTCATCAAGCAGAAGAATTAAAGGAAGGGCAAGGGAAAAGCTCAAAAAAAATATACTCATACTAAACTAGCCCAACAAGAGCCCACTCAAAGGCGTTGAGTCCTATGCTAAAGGCGAAAATATTGACAGAAAATATTTCAGCATGTTTTAAAACAGGCGAAATTATTTAACCCGTGAGTATTATGAAAAATATTGCCAAATCAGATTTAGAATCAGACACCAATATAGTAACTTTGCTAAGAGATAACTTACAAAACCTTATTGAGTACTTTCTTTTATCACATGACATTAAGCAAAACTCCCAGAGAGTGTACCGACGTGCTCTCCACCAATTTTTAATATTTATAATCAAACAAAATATTTCGAATCCCTGCCGTAATGATATTCTAAATTACAAACGCTATTTAATATCTAAGAAGCTTTCCTCATATACAGTAGCGAACTACCTAAAGCCAGTCAGAGGCTTCTTCTCATTTTTAGAGGCAGAAAAGATTTACCCAAATATAGCAAAATTTATAAAAGCCCCAAAACACCCAAAAATGTTCAACAAAGATCCACTTACAAGAGATCAAGCTATTGAACTCCTAGACTCTATTGAAAGGAACACCCTTAAGGGCAAAAGAGATTATGCTCTTATAAATTTAATGATTCGCAGGGGCCTTAGAGCTGTTGAAATCACAAGGATAAATATTGGCGACTTAAGGCAATTAAGCGGGAAACCCATATTATATATTCAGGGAAAGGGTTCTGATCAAAAAGATCAATTTTCAGTTCTCTCATCAGCTATAGTTAAGCCAATCTTTGATTATCTGGCTGTACGACCTAACAATGAAAATTCACAACCGTTGTTTGGCTCTGTTGGAGATTCAAATAGACATCAGCCAATAACAACAAAAACAATCCGGCATATGGTAAAGGACCGACTTATACGTATTGGCATTAATTCCACAAGGATAAGTACCCATAGTCTTAGGCACACTGCTGTGACTTTTTGCCTGCTCGGTGATGGTGATATTCAGAACGCTCAACTTCTTGCTAGACACTCAAACATAAATACTACACTTATTTACGCCCATAATATTAACCATATAAAAGAACCACCAGGACGATTCGTTGATTCTTTCCTGGAACAAACAAAATAAGGAGATACAAATGAAAGTAAATGAAGCATCAACAAGAGAAAGAGTTATTCAGTTTTTAAACAACAATCCTCACGAGACTTTTACCTATTCGAAACTCGCAAAAGAAGTTGGGAGTCATCCCATTGCCATTGGACAGATATTGAAAAGCCTAGGGAAAGACATGCTTTATCGAGAGCTTACACTTAGAGTGAAGACCTCAAACCCCAAGAGAAAATGTAGACTTACTTGGTCAAAAGAATCCAAGTTTCCATGTGGGAATTAGATGGCTCCAGAAAATACACACCTGGAACAGGTATCAATAAAGCACAGGAAAATATCAAAAAACCACTTTAACCCTCAAGAAAATATTGATGAGCAATCAAAGATACAACTTGTTGAACACGGTGGTTTTCTATCCCTGCCTCATAGCATAAGTGAATTTGTAATTAAATCCATAAAGCGTAGAACCGATCTAATTATTTTCTTCTGCTTAATTAGATATACACTTGGTTTTAACCGCCACTATTGTAAAGCATCAAACACTTTCATTGCAAATTGGACGGGACTACACGCCCCTCATGTGCGGCGTAGTCTAAAAAATCTAAAGAGTTTGGGCCTAGTTGAGGTGATTTCACCCGGAACATCAGGCGGCACACCAACAGTTTATGAGCTACCAATCATTAAAAATTACCTAGAATGGAGAGCCATGGATCTAGAGAAACCAGGGCGATACCCTCAGGATAACCAAAGTTGTTATAGTAAAAGTACCAAACTCGTCTCAAAGAAAGAAAAACAAAATAAAAAAGTAAATACAACTCTCTCTCAAAAGAACATATTGCCAGTATCATTAGAAGAATACATAAGCTCAATTCGTTCACCCCAAAAGAGAGAACAAGAAGATTATTTCTTGAGTAAGCTCTTATCAGAGTTTGAAGCCTACGAAATTGTTGATAGTCTTACTTTTATTCAACAGAATGGTGCATTAGAAACTAAGAAATCGGTACATTCTCCTATGAAATATCTTTCGTATACCTGTGAGCAGATTCTACAAGTGGTCAATAAAAATAAATCCAAACAGCGTCGTGCTATTGAAGTGCAGCAAGAGATTAATGAAAATCTTGTGGAGGAAAAGTTAAAAGCAAAACATGACTCTGACGTTCTTAACAAGGCTATTCAGCTTTTTGAAACTGAATTATCTAACGACGAACAACTTTTTTATCTTGACCAATATAATCAAAATAACTTTGCACACCTTCAATTTTCAATGCCCAAAGCTGTGGTTCGCACATCTGGAATTAAAGCATGGTTCAAAGAACGATACCCTTGAGAATAGGTTTAATATAAAAAGCTTCCGAGGCGTTTTCCTATAAAACTAGTTTTAACTTGGAGGTTAAAAAAATGAACCCGCAAAATTTTACACCTTTTCACTATAATCAGAATGGTAAAGATTTATTCACTACTACTCTTTCAAAATATCTTGAAGTAAGCGATGAAGTTCTAGAAAAACATCTACTAGATATTAAATCCAACTTCGAAGAAAAAAATCAGAATGAAATA
>JABJPQ010000634.1 GCA_018663815.1 Halobacteriovoraceae bacterium
AATGCTATACTGATAGCAATTAGTATAAGGTATGATTCTGGAACATCTATTAAGGGGAGATAGAAATAAAAGCTATAGTCTGGGCGCCCATCTGGTTTGATTTTCAGAACTTTCGTGAAAAAATCAGATTTAGGAAGGTCGGAACAGCTTTTTAAGCTATATGGTAACACCATAAGTGTTTCGTTGTTTTTACAAAGTAGTATTGTTTCAGCACCTAACTCTTCGATTGCAACGCCAAAGGTTGACTCTAATACAGGTCTATTCTTCTGCTCAATTGCTAGATTGGCAATGGTGACAAGGTTTTCAACGCTTTTTTGTTGGTTATGAACACTCTTCCAGAAAATATATGAAACTAAAATAAGTTGTATTAATACAGTAGCCCCACCCAAAACTAAAAGTGGAACTTTTGCATTTTTAAAAAACCATTTGTTTATACTAACCATAAAAAATCAATTTGCCTCAAATATAGAGAATCTGCTTTCATCACGTTTTTTGAGTTTTCCTTTAATTTTTATAACATCCTTCCTGTATGCAACAATTGATTTTGTAAAACCAATATGTACGAAGGGTACTTCTTTAAGTGTTTCTATAGAAACCTTTTTGTAATGTAAGTCTGCTTCAGAAAGATTAATGATTTTACGTCCTTCTTCTAGGAGGTCACTTACACTTTTTCTAAACTGAATCGGAGAGCTAATAGATCCACTTTTTCCGAGAGTATGATAAATCCCATCAGGGTCACCACTTGCAACACTAAACGGCATAACGATAATATCAGCATCATAGGTTTTGTAATACATCTTAATTCTGTCAGGCGTATTTATGTGTCCAGATTTCTCATCAAATAGAACTCCTTCACTTTTTAAAATATCAAAAAGCCAGTTTGTTTCTTCTGAAGTAACAAAGAATATAGGAGTCTTTTGACTAGCTTTAACTAGCTCTTTAATATAATCATTCCCAATGTTAATTAAATTTTCAGCTTCAGAATCATCTATTCTTCCCATTTGTAGAGGAAGGTAAATTTGTGGATCAATGTTTAAGTTGTACTTGTGATATGTTGGTAAAATATCTTTCTGTAAATGTTTATAAACCATAGCTTGGATAGCTAGGCGGTGGTTTTTATTTTCAAAAAAACGGCCATTCATTCCATTTAACATCAATGTTTGGTGTCGAGCCTCACTTCCTGAAAAACATGCTATGTTTTTGTTTTCCTCTAAGCATTCACCAATATGAGCAAATTCAGCAAGAGCATAAACATCGACAATACCATTTTCTAGTGCTGCTGTTGCTTCAGAAGGTTGAACAACTTTAACTTCGATATTAGAAAAGCCGATATCTTCATTTGAATGCAAGTTTTTACTTAAAATTAGCCTGCTCTTTTCTTCTTTTATTACATATGGGCCTGTCCCTATATATTTATCGCCTTCAATAACAAAAGCAGACATTCTACTTCCGGCAAGATGATTTAGTGCCATTCTGAATGGTTCTTGAAATTCTACTTCAAGGGTATTCTCGTTTATTACTCGTACACCATCTAAAGTGCCTTTTTTCTTGAACTCTTTGAACCCCACAACTTTATACATAACATCAAGTAAACTACTATTAGCAGACTTTGGACTTAATGAAAGTCCATGTTCCCAAGACCTTTTAAAATCCTTGGCACTTAATTGTTTGCCGCTTGAGAAGTATTTGTCTGTATCAATGATAAAAGTAAATATTCGACTGTCATCACTCACTTTCCAAGACTTAGCTGCTAGTGGTTTTGTTGTACCACCTTGCCCAGTAGTTACAAGAGCTTCAAATTGATTGGCCATTATAGCATCGGCATAACCAGTATGCTGAAGAGATGGTATTAGTGTTCCCCAATTAGAAGGAAAACCAACGTGTAAAACTGTTTTTTTATTCATATTAGTCCCATATATAAATATTGCTGTTAATAGCACCGTAATAAAGATGATTTTTTTTTGCATAATTTAAACCCTATTAGAATACACTAATTATTCCACTTACCCTTGCGTATGGATCAACGAAGTCTTTTATATACTCATCTAATAGTCTTTCTCTTTCTTCATCAAAGTCTGGCAAGACTAACTGTTCTGAACTTGTAATACCTTTATCTTCCAAGAAGTAATAGTATTTTAGGGGTAATGAATTCTTTGAAAGTTTATCTAACAATTCTTTTTCGGTTTCTTTCCGATCAAGATTTTTTTCAGAAAATTCGAGGTTGTAGTCAGCAGCAAACGAAACAGAGGCTATAGGTAAAATAGCAATCACCGACACTAGTA
>JABJPQ010000280.1 GCA_018663815.1 Halobacteriovoraceae bacterium
AAAATTAAATACCAAGAGGTCAAGACGATAGATTCTATTGATGAACTTTGGGGTAGAGTAAAAAAACCTTACCTACAAAAAAGAACTACTCCAAATCTATTCATCGGACAAAAAAAAGGAACTCTCGTCAAGGAAGCTCCTCCAGCATATGGCCATGGGCAAGAAAAACATTTTTACTTTATTCATGCTTATAATTGTATTTATGAATGCCAGTATTGTTACCTACAAGGGTACTTTGACACACCTGATATGGTTTTTTTCATCAACCATTCAGAGATTCTCAACGATATAAAATCTTTAATTCAAGAATACCCAAATGCTTGGTTTCATGCTGGTGAATATTCTGACTCGCTCGCACTATCACATATAACGGGGGAACTATCTCTGTACTTTGATTTTTTTAAACTCTACCCAAAAGCTAAGCTTGAGCTAAGATCTAAATCTGTAAACGTGGCCGAATTAATTCAATTAACTCCTCATCAAAATATTATTATTAGTTTTACTCTAAGTTCAAAACAAGGGGCCAAAGAGTTTGACCTCAAATGCCCATCCGTCAAAGCTAGAATAGCAGCGATAACAAAACTCGTAGCATGCGGTTATCAAATAGGTGTCCATTTTGATCCTATTATTTATCATGAAAATTTTGAGGTTGACTACTTAGAAGTCATGCAAACTTTAGGCAAGGCTTTACCGGATAAACAACTTTCCTATATTTCACTTGGTGTTGTACGTTTTACAAAGGATGTTTATCGGGAGGTTTTAAAAAACTATCCTGACTCCAGAATTTCAAAGTTTGATTATATCAAAAGCTTTGATGGTAAAGTTCGTTATAATAAACCGATGCGTATGTGGATGATGAATACGGTTAAGAAACTCCTACTAGATCAGGGCTACCAAAGTGATAAAATCTATTATTGTATGGAAGACTGAGTAAATTTCTCTAAACTTGTATTTTGAGCAATCCAAGGAATGTACTGACTAAGGTTAACGACATAAGCGTTATCTGCCCCCTCTAAAGTTGAGTGTAAACCAATCAATTTTAATTTTCCCTGTTGGTTTGCAAAAACAGGTCCACCAGAATCTCCAATCGCCGTTTTTTCATCTTTAAGAATAAAATTTTTCTTATTATAACTTACCGATCGAAAGCTAGGATTAGTCCATGTTTTAAGATTTTTATTATTTCGTCCTCCAAAACCAATTCTCTCCAGAGCTAAGTCATCAAATGAAATTTGGTCATTATCAATTTCTTCTATATGAGTGAAGTTCGGTAACACCTCTGATGTATATAAAATCGCAACATCATTTTCATAAAAAGAATTTTGAGGATTGTAGGCAGGATGTACAACTTGGTGAGTAATATTTATGACACCTTGTGGACGTCTATAATCATTACCTAGGATAACCTTAACTTCATCAGCACAGTCTACACAATGGGCAGCAGTTAAAAGGATATGAGAGCTGATCGCGACTGCCGTTGAGGTGAAAACCTGATTCCCTCTTTTCGTTTCAATAATAAAGGTTGAACTAAAGCGTGACCAATTAATTTGATTATCTTCTCGTTGAATCATAATAAACTCCTTTTCAATTCGCTTAAAGCTTCATATTTTAAGCTGAGGTCATTGTAGAGAATTTTAAAATAATTCTCTAGAGACAATTTGGCCCTTTTAAAAACACAGTAATATTTTAGTAGGTTACACCTTAATTATGAATAAAAAAAATTCACAGTGTCATATTGATCTTAATGTAAATGGTTTTTCTATCCAACAAATAGAACTTCCTGACGAACTAAAACAGGCCGTTACTAATAATGATTTCAACTTAATTGACCAAATTATTTCTAAACTTGTAACTCCTAAAGGTGAACTCTTTGTTTTTATGTCTCAGTTTTGCCCTGTTAAATCAATAGAACACATAATTAGCTTACGTGATGCTAATAACGAATGGGAGGAAGATGGTATTTGGCATGATGACGGCTCCCGTGTAATGGCCTTTTCATTATCTTTAACTGTAGATCCTCAGCAAGTTGAAGGGGGAATTTTAGAGATTCGCAAAAAAGGAGATAAAGAAAGCTTAAAAATTTCGACTCCTACCTATGGAGATATTATTGTTTTTCAAACTGGGCAATCCGGGTATGAACATAAGATTAATCAAGTATTCAAAGGAAAAAGACTCATAATAGCTGGCTGGTGTTATCCCGAATAAACAAAAGACTTTTCCTCAAGTAAATAAATCTTTAATTATTTTTAAGTAGATCCAAAACTAAACTTAAGAGATAATAATGAGTTATGGACATTAAAAAGATTTTAATTTGCGATCCTGATAACGGTTGGGAAAGCCAAATTTTAAAAAGTTTGGGTGAGCAAGCGTTTGAATTATTAACTGCAAGATCAGGGAAAGAAGCACAAGATATTATCTATTCTCAAGAGATTGATATTATCATTATTGCCCTAGAACTCAGAGATTTCACTGCAATAGAAGTTATAAAATATATTAAATACACTCAACAAAAAACAAGAATAATTTTAACTTGTAAAAACTTAGAAACATTTGATAATACCTTTTCTTCAGATAAAAAAATAGCCAAGATGGGCATATCTGATTACCTTATAAAACCCTTTAAAGCTGAAAAACTAATCAACCTTACATTAGACAAAAATGCTTCCGATTCATGGCGAAACCTTCATGGCAAAGTTAGCGCTAACATTGAGGAAGAAGTCTCTGATCTTGATGATAACTTCACAAGTATCGAGATAGAGAAGTTTTATTGTGGCAACATTTCTATTTTTGATCTTTACTTAAGAATCTCTCGAAATAAATTTTTAAAAATATTAAACGCTGGAGATTTTTTAGAAAAAGAAAGGCTTTTACATTACCAAGAAAGTAAAGGTATAGAAAAATTATTTTTCAAAACAAAGGACAGAAGAAGTTATATAAACTACATGAATGATTTTTTATTAAAAATTAGTTCTAGAGATGATATTGCTCCTAATGCGAAAGTTGCACATATTGAGAGTACTGGTAAAAAACTTGTCGAAGAAATACACACCAATGGAATTGATAAAAAGATTGTCGAAGAAGGATTAGCTCTTTGTAATAACATCTACACAACAATTCAGCAGGATGAGGAACTATCAGGAATTTTAAAGACGTATTGCGACTTTGATGACACGGCCGAAAGCCATATTTTCTTAACAACTTTTTACTCTATTGTCATAACTAAGAATACGAGTTGGGCCACTCAAAGAAGTTTAGAAATAATCTCGCTTGGTGCTTTTTTGCATGATATTGGTAAAATTAAACTTTCGGCCACACTTAGAAATAAAAAAACCTTTGAAATGGATTCTGAGCAACTAAAAGAGTACCAAAAACATTGCTTTTACGGTGTTGATATACTCAAAAATAACCCCTTAATCACTGAGCCAATTTCACAAGTTATTTATCAACATCACGAATTAATTTCTGGTACTGGTTTTCCAAATAAGCTAACAGGTTCTCGTATCTATCCCCTTGCAAAAATAGTCTGCTTTGCTGATTTCATGGCCCATTATTGTGCTTTACACAGACTCCCCCTGCAAAGTGCAATCACAGAAGTCATATCCCAGAAAAAAGATATATTTAATTTTGAACCTGAGTGTGTAAAATCTTTAATCAAAGGGCTTACAGGCAATGACTGCTAAAAAGATTCGAAATATTGGTTGTATTGGGGTGCACCAAGAGATGTTAGACCAGCTCACAACTTTTTTTCAAGATGTGGATACTAAATTTTTTACATACGAAGTTAACCTCTACACAAATACCGATGATTTTTTGCAAAGCATGCAAGTAGAAACCTCATTTGATATTGTTCTGGTTGATTTTTGCAATGAGGAAAACGAAGTAGAACACATGTTGGAGTTTTTAAATATTATAAAAGGTTATCCGCCCACAAAAAAGATTCCTTTTATAGGTGTATTTGAAAACGTAGAGGCCCTTAATAAAAATGCCGCTCTTTTTGGAGTTGGATTAAACTATGCTCACATTCTTGGTAATGATGTAAGGCAACTTTTCTCTAATATGTATTATGTTTCTTATGAAGATGAATCTCTAACTCGAAACTATGCGATTGCAAAGGGTTTTTCTTTAGAATGCCCTGCTCAGTCCCTCGCTTTCATTTCTGAATTATCACTCACCACCATGTCTGTCGATAACGATTTACTCTTTGATAATCAAGATGAAATTCATGCTACCTTTAATTTGTTTGAAGATTTTACTCCAACTACTTTTCCCATCATTGAGTCATTTAAAAAAGGAAAGACATACAATACGATGTATAACGACTGCTTAAGCATTCCTTTTTCAAGTGGGTGGGATAACGATGAGGACTCCTTACAAGAAGATACTTTTAAAACATGGCTAGGGAATAACACTGAAAACTTTTCAAAAAGAAATACAAATATTTTATTTTATACCAATGAATTAAGTGTCGTAAAAACAGCTTACGATCTTTTACAAAACAATCCCTTTATTTATGTAACGGCCAGAGAT
>JABJPQ010000300.1 GCA_018663815.1 Halobacteriovoraceae bacterium
ATTTCTATAATATCTTATCTGAGGAGAATAGAGATGAAACTTACAATTATTTTATTGGTTATTTTTAGCTTTTCGTCGCTAGCAAATGACTATCAAATTCATGTTCTAAAAGAAGGTGAAACCATATCTGAATTACTATATTCTAAAAAATATTTTCCCATCTATGGAAAGGATATGTGGCTTGATAAGACATTGCAGATGAATCACCTGGCCAACGAAAAAGCAAATAAAATAAAAAAAGGTTTCCCAATAATTCTCCCCTTTCGTGGAGCCATTGCTTCGACACAAAAAAAACAACCAAACAAAGCTTATGTCAATAATCTTCGGAGAACTTACTCCAAAAACTACAGAACAATTTCTGAGCACCAAGATGTTTACTTTAGCTTTGGTTATGCACAAACATCTATAAAGCTTCCTTCTTCAGAATTATCTTTTCCGGAGACTTTTTCATTGGCCATGGCCATTCAAGGAAAGAATAATTTTCGCTTTAATAACCTTATCTATAATTTAAATGCAAAGCTTAAAACAACTTCGCACGGTGATGGCCATTTCAAAAATGATTCTGATAAAATAGTCAGTCTCAACCCAAGTTATTCACTCACGACAGGAATAGACCTTCAAACTCAAAATATACCTTTTCACTTTGGACCACAAATAACCTTTGAAGAGAAAACACTCATCGAAGAAAACGTAGCAACAACAAGAACATTAAGAGACAATTTAACTTGGATTGGGTTTGCCATTAGTGACCGTTTCAAATGGGGAAAGCAATATATTCACGCAAGTACTGCCTATGATCAGAACATAACAAAAGGTCTCTCAGATAAAGACTATAATATCTCAAAATTTAATGCCGAGATAAAACTTAACCTTACCCAGCACTTCTACACTGGACTATACACAACGGTGACAACTTATGAAGGTCTCGATCTCGACCAAGAAAACATGGTTGGAGTTAACTTAAGCTATAATATTAAATAGGAATTAAAATCATGAAAAATCTTTTAGTTTTATCTTGTCTTATTATTACCCTTTTAGGCTGTGAAGATAAAGTCATTGAACCTACAACGACCTATGTAACAACTCCCGCTGCTTGTCCTCCAACTAATCCTGAGCTAAAACCTTCTCCTATCAATTTTGATGGATTAGATGAGATTACAAATATTACCAGTACATCACTTAGACTGAACTGGAAACCGAGAGAAGGATTACAGTTTTATTATATTATTCTTATAGCAGAAAATGATAGAAAGATTATCAAAACACTTGAAGCTGAAGATTCAAGTTGGAAAATCTCTGGTTTAAGTCCTGACACAGAGTACTCTTATTTAGTGAGATCTTTAGACACTAAAGGATATCTTGATCAAAATAATAACGTACGTACCGTTAAAACTCATCCATGGCCTACGTACACCAATAGAGTTTCTCTTAACCTTAATGGTTCTCAATCGATTCAACTTGCTCCTAGCCAACAATACGACCTCAAAGAGGTTTACACTGCGAGTATTTGGTTTAAAACTAATACTAAATCTAGCCCATCCGACACTCGATTATTTACATTTCATAAAGATTCTAAACAAATCGCGAGTACTGCACTAAGTGTTGGCTTTGAGAATGACACGATTCAGGTACAAATAAATGGTATTGAAATTATAAGAGGAAAGGTTGTCGCTTATGCTGATAACAAATGGCACCAGATAGCTTTGGTTGTTAATAAGCGAAAGATAAGTCTATACATGGATGGTAAGAAGCTCCTTAAGTTTCGTGCAAAAATTCCTGCTTTTGGAACTCACCCAGCTTCTCTTGGTAGCTTAACTGGAATTCGTAAAGCATTTATTGGACATATTGATGAATTTAGCCTCTTTACGAAGGATTTTTCCCCCTCTGAAATTAAAGAGCTGTTTAAAAACGGTGATACTTTTGACTTAAAGTCTCACTCTCAAGCGAAGTACTTACTTCACTGGTACCGATTAGGTGACTCTCGCTTTGATAGCATTAAAAATATTGAAGATATCATAACTGGACTAAACGGAGCTCCAGGTGGAATTACAGAGAGTGATTTTTCAACTGATGTCCCTTAATTAAGGATCGCACGTTGGAAACACAAGAAGAAAATTACGATAAAACACGTTTTATCACAAAAACAATTTCCTTAGCTCTGTGCTTTATGGCCATAATTTTCATGGTTTTTTATTATTTAAATAGCATGTTCTTTACGGCTAAGCTCATTGCTTTCATTTTTATCTTTTTTTTAATAGCTTATTTTATTAGCCGAACAAGATACTTTCTTATTTCAAAATTTTTGAATATTTTTGCTTTTGCAATAGGTGCTTTTATAAATACACTTACCATTGATAACTCAGTAACTGATATCTTTTATGGTATTATTCTTTTTCCTCTTATTCTTTTTGATTATAATCGAGAAAAAAAATATATATTTATCATAACCCCTATTTTAATTTTCTTACGTGTATCACTCGAACTTGATATTTTTGAACTACAGGTATACGAGACAATACCTCAAAATGTAGCTAATTCGTTACCCATTATTATTCCTGTGTTAACGATATTAACCATCCTTTTAGCTGGTTTTCGCTTTTCAAAAGAAACAGCGAGAAGTGAAAACTACTTTAATAATCACAATCACCTTCTTGCAAAGCTAAAAAATAAATTTCTAACCATTCTTGAATCTTCACAAACAGGAATTATCCAGATGGATCATCTTGGAAAAATCAGCTATATAAATCGAGCTGGAAAGATAAGTCTTCAATCAAATAGTGATGAATGCCACATTGAAGATTTTTTACCCACTAACGACTGCCAAATTATACTAGAAAAATTAAATGCACATAATAAGTCATTCTCATTTGAATCTCTTTTACTCAAAAAAAGTAATGGTGAATTGTTTCCGGCCAGCTTACAAATCTCACCTGTAATCGAACCAGAGTCTAACTTCGCAAATCAAGATCTTGTTCTCCTTTTTCAAGACATAACAGAAAGACTTGAACTTGAAAAAAAACTAAAAGAGCAACAAGTAATCAATATAGAGACAGAAAAGATGGCTGCTCTTGGTCGACTTCTGGCCGGAATTGCCCATGAAATAAAAAATCCTTTAAATTTCATTCTGAATTTCTCAGAACTTTTAAAAGATAAAATAAAAGAAGAGAGTCAAGTCGAACAAGGTGTTAAAAGCGAGTTACTTCATCTATCGCAATTGATCATAGAGTATGGAGTGAGAACAAATGAAATTATAAATAATATGCTCTTTCATGCAAGCAATAATCAAGAAGATAAAGAAAAAGTCGAACTCAATAACTTAGCCATTAATGCCTTTAAATTTTATCAACAAGGGTTAAATTCAAAACAAGATATTGTTACTGTTGAGTTCAACTTTGAAAGAGATAATAAAGACATTTTCATTCTTACTTTTCCGCAAAACCTAAGTCGAAGTATCATTAACTTACTGGATAATGCTTATTATACAGTCGAAAAAAAATACCATTCTCAAAACACTAAAGACTATCAACCGAAAATAACACTTAAACTAACGTCAAATAAAGAAAATATCATTCTAGCGATAGAAGATAATGGTGAAGGAATAGACTCTCATACACGAAGTAATATCTTTTCTCCTTTTTACACCACAAAGCCAACAGGAGAAGGAACAGGACTAGGCCTCTCAATGGTTTCAGAGTGTATTAGATGTGAAAACAATGGCATCATCGATGTAAATTCTCAAATAAACAAGGGTTCAACCTTCACCATGACTTTACCAAGAATTTATTAAATTTTATTTTCTTTTTTTAGTTTTAATAAATGAGATTGAATATTAGCTTTCGCATATTTATGAACACTTTTTGGAATGCCAAAATAAATATTTTTTAATATTTGATCAACACTATATCTTTTTTTAGTTAACTCCAATATTTGTTTCTCTCGTAATAAACGATGATCATAAGTTTTTTGTAAAATATTTGTTCCTCCTAATGCAATACCATGAGATGGAATAACACTTTCAGGGGCTAAATCAATAACTTTGCGTAAACTTTGCATATACTTAGTCATGCAGCTTTCCTCTCCTCCCACAACGACAGTACCCACTCCTTGAAAAAGATCACCAGCAATAAACCAACGCAATGATCGAGGGGCAAAACCAAGATGTCCTTCATCATGACCTGGAATATGATGAGTAATAACATCCTCTCCTTGCCAACGGCATATCGAATCTCCCTCCTGTAGAATAATAACTTCTACCGCAATAAAATAATCATCTTTAAAAACTTTTTTAATACGCTCAAAGCTATCAGATGACAGAGCAATAGGTATATTAAAGTGCCTGGCAATATCAGTTGAGAACTGGTGATGATCTCCATGATGATGGGTAATAATAATTTTTTCAATGGAATGGTTTTTTATTTCTTTTATAAATAGATCTCGTTCACTAACATCTTTTGGAGAGGGGTCAATAAGAACTTTTTTCTCTTCTCCAATGACAAAGGCATTTGTTCTGGTTGCAGGAAAAATTGTATTTGATTTTGGTAAAATTTGTAATAGTCCTTTAAAGGGTTCTATCTGTGGAAGTTGGGGGGGGGCTCTATCAAAATCTTTAAAATCAAGCCCATTAATATCTTGGGTTAGTGATTCTACAATTTCTTTAACAGGACCTACCATCAATCGATTTCCAGTATTAAATTGTTCGAGTAATTCAATAGGCGTTATCCAACAAAACTCCTGTACTTCATTTTTATCAACAGCAAAGGATTCTTTTGTTGCTATTTTGATCAAATAAAAATACGTTTCAAAACAGTATGGATTAAATGGTGGAGAGGTTGCTTTCGCAATTTTCTTAATCTCTTGATTTTCTTTAATTTTATAAGCAAGCTCTTCAAAGATCTCCCTTTTGACCGCATTCAAAAGAGTCGCTTCTAGATTTTCTACCTTATCTTCAGCATCGACTTTACCTCCAGGAAATGCTGTATAACCCGGAAATGCTCGCAAGAAATTTTGCCTCTTAATAACAAATATTTTTTTATCACAAACAAAAATAATTGAAACTGCTTTTTTGATCACTTTAGTCATGTGAGTACTATAACAAAAAAATCCTCCTATTCAGGAGGATTTTCAATAAAACCATTTTTTTTTGAACTATCCTAGCAATCTTAAAGCATTTTGCCCTTGAGCATTTGCTTGTGCTAAAACTGAAGTTCCTGCTTGTCCAAGAATATTATTCTTAGCATTTGCCGCAGCAACCTCTGCATAGTCAACATCTCTAATTCGAGAATTCGCTGCTGACAAGTTCTCGTTTGTAATTTGCAGGTTATTACTAGTAGAGATCAATCTATTTTGAATTGCTCCTAACGATGCTCTTTGTCCAGATATTGTTTCGATTGCACTATCAATAGTACTAAGAGCAGTTTGAGCCCCCTCTTTACTATTAACTGCAATACCATCAATTCCTAAACTATCGAGTTTCGCATTTTGCATAGATGCATCGTAAGAAATTCGATCTTGAAATTCGTCATTGTTTACACCAATCTGAAAATCAAGCGTACCACCCTCACCTGAGAGTAACTTTGTTCCATTAAACTCCGTCACCTGAGCGATTCTTTCAACTTCTTGTTTTAGGTTTTGATATTCCATATCAGTAAACCCTCTTTCCACATCACCAACAGTATCTGATGCTGATTGAACAGAAAGTTCTCTCAATCTCGTCAAAATGTTTGATACTTCATCCAAACCACCTTCAGCAGTTTGCACCATCGATATACCATCGTTAGCATTTCGATTGGCTTGTGTGTTTGACTTAACTCTGGCTTTTAGTTTCTCACTAATGGCCAGGCCAGCAGCATCATCAGATGCTTTAGTAATTCTTGTCCCTGAGGACATTTTTGCAAGTGTACTTTGCGATTCCCTATTACTCTTAGATAAAGATCTTTGAGCAGCAATAGAAGAAACATTTGTGTTAATACGGAAACCCATACTACCTCCATGTCTAATCGTTCTTCCACTCCTTGAACTCTATTTCGTTTTCCGTGAAATAGATGAGCATTCTGCTCTAACCGATGGTTAATAGATAAATCAGTAATTGATCATCTATTATACTTATCGCGTCAAAACGAAATAACTTTATAAATAAATTTACATTTATCACTGTTTTTTATTGTTTATTAAAGAAGCCTCTCATATGAGAGGCCTATTTAGATTCTTTATAAAAATTTTGTTAGAAGCTCAGGACTAACTAAGTAATCTAAGAGCGTTTTGACCCTGAGAATTAGCTTGAGCAAGGACAGCTGTTCCTGCTTGTCCCAAAATATTGTTCTTAGCATTTTCTGCTGCAACCTCAGCGTAATCAACATCTCTAATTCGAGAGTTTGCTGCTGATAAATTCTCATTCGTAATTTGTAAATTATTACTTGTAGAGATTAATCGATTCTGAATCGCTCCTAAACCTGCTCTTTGCCCAGATACTCTTTCTATAGCTGAATCAATTGAACTTAAGGATGATTGTGCTCCAAGTTTTGAAGAAACATCAATATCTGCAAGACCTAAACCTGTTAATTTTGCATCAGTCATCTTAACATCGTAAGAAATTCTATCCTGGAATGCATCATTGTTAATACCAATCTGAAAATCGAGCTTATCTCCTTCTCCAGATAAGAGTTTTGTCCCATTAAATTCTGTCACCTGAGCAATTCTTTCAATTTCTTTTTTTAAACTTTGATACTCCATATTAGAGAAACCTCTCTCGACATCTCCAACGGTATCCGATGCTGTCTGGATTGAAAGCTCTCTAAGCCTAGTTAACATACTTGATATTTCATCTAACCCACCTTCAGCAGTTTGCACCATAGAAATACCATCATTTGCATTTCGATTTGCTTGTGAAGTAGACCTGATCTGAGCCTTTAACTTTTCACTAATGGCCAAGCCAGCCGCATCATCAGAAGCCTTAGTAATTCGAGATCCTGAAGACATCTTATTCAATGTATTCTGTGATTTTCTGTTGTTCATCGATAATGCTCTTTGAGCAGCAATTGAAGATACATTTGTGTTAATTCGAAAGCCCATTCTTATTCTCCTTGAGTGGATTACAAGATGTATCTTTTTCTGATACTCTCTCCTTCTGTTTGGAGAAATAAGCTTCCTACTTATACTTGAATATTTATATAACCAAATTATCTACTGTCTAACTTTAGATCAGCAAGATAACTACTGTTTACTGTTTCGACATCTTTGGAAAAAAGTTTTGAAAAAAAAATAGACACTTACTAAACGGAAAAATATTCCATAAAAAAGGGAGCTATTAATAGCTCCCCTCTTTTTATCATACTGATATATAAAATTAATCTTTCTGATTAACCAATTAGTCTTAATGCATTTTGTCCTTGTGCATTTGCTTGCGCAAGTACAGAAGTACCAGCTTGAGCCAAGATATTATTCTTAGCATTCTCTGCTGCAACCTCAGCGTAATCAACATCTCTAATTCGAGAATTTGCTGCTGATAAATTCTCATTCGTAATTTGTAAATTATTACTTGTAGAGATTAATCGATTCTGAATCGCTCCTAAACCTGCTCTTTGCCCAGA
>JABJPQ010000489.1 GCA_018663815.1 Halobacteriovoraceae bacterium
GTATTGACCTAAATTGAATAATACTTTTTTTACGTAATGTTTTAATGGTTTCTTTTGGAACCTTGGCATTCTTTAAATCAATAAATGTCGTACGGCTTTTATTCGCACAAATTTTTGCAAATTTGTTTTCATCAAAATGCTTAATTCGCAATAACTGAAACTCAGAAATAACATCCGCATCTTTATTAAGAGTTAAACTTCTAACCTCTTTTAGCGTAGCTATTCCATTTTCTGTTAATAGTTTTAAAAACTCTTCTCGTACCATTTAAATTCCTTGTACTTACAGATCGGAATTTGAAATGATTAAATTAAAGTTCTCTTATATTCCAAAAACTTAGGGCATATTTTGCTTGTAGCGCCAACAACCTTTCCCCATCTTCATAGATGACAGATGTACTATGAAATAGTTGTTTATGTTGCTCTTGTTTATAATTCATATCCCAAAAAAGAAAAGAAGCACCCACAGGAAGAGCGAACTCATAACTTCTAGCGCAGCAATTTATTACTAATGTGCTCGAGCCCTTATTTGACAATATCGTTTTAGTATTAAAAATTTTTTTATTATTCCGAGAGAGTACCTCAAAGCTGCAATCCATACTTTCCAGTATATTTTGTGTCAGCTCTGACATTACACCATCACCTAAAATATAAAAATTTTGAACTTCTCTATCTCGATACTCTTTAAGGATATCTCTTACTGCGTGAAAATCTGAGTTACGGCCAATAACTTTATCCCCATCAAATACAAGAGTGTTTATCGCGAAGGGATAATCTTTTACTTCATTAACCATATTTAAAAAGTACTTTTTATAAGGAGAAGTAATACTAACACCACAATAAGTTTTTTTCAGTATATTTAGAGGCAAAATTAATTCCTCTCGTTCATAATCAAGTAAATCATAAGTTAAGGTTTGATCTAAAAGATTTTCATATATCGATTGAGAAAGTGAATGTTTAATATCTTTACCAACTAAGGCCATTCTCGTCGAACCTGACTCTCGTTGTTGAGATTTCACGAAGCTAATATCTTGCAAAATTTGCTCTTTTAATTTCGAAATATTTTGGAATTTTTTTTCATCTCTAACACGATATAGAAATTCTACACTCACCTGTTCATCGTAGATCATTTCTGAAAAGTCCAAGACATGAACCTCAATACATTGTTTATTCTCGCTAGTAACCGACGGGTTAACTCCAATATTTGTGAGTGATAAAAAAGGCTTTCCCCCTACATACAGCTTTGTTGCATAGACACCACTTTTTGGAATTATTTTCTCTGGAGCAACCAATATATTTGCTGTTGCCACCAACTTCTTTGACCCAATTCCTCTTCCTCTTTCTACTACCCCATGAAAGCAAAAATTCCGGCCAAGTTTAGATGAGACCTCAGGAATGAGCCCATCCGTAAGCATTTGTCGAATACTGCTAGAACCCACGACTTCACCTGAAACAAGCAAGGGTTCTTCACTAATAACCTCAATTTCTCTCTCTTTAGCTTTTTGCTTTAAAGTAAACAAGGAGTCTTTTTTCCCTTTACCTATCTTAAAGTCATGACCTAGATATATTAACTTTAAACCTGAGATTGATAACAAAACCTCATCAATGAACTTCTCAGCTGGCATCTCCTGTAAATCTTTGTTGAAATCTAGTACTACAATTTTATTTATTCCTTGTTGTAACAAAATATTCATTTTGCTCATATGAGAAGTAATAAGATACTTTGAAGATTTTCCATTAAAATAAATATAAGGATGCGGAGAAAATGTAATAAGAATAGATTTCAATCCATTTATTTCGCAATAATTAAGAAAATTTTTAATCAGCTTTTGATGTCCAAGGTGGACGCCGTCAAAGTTCCCTATAACTACGCCACAAGGACCAGCAACTTCACATAGGTTACTTAAAATTGAAGTTATGTTCAAGTTCATAGTTTAAAATAGCTTTTTCTAATCTTTTAAAATTTTTAATATTAACCGTTCTGACTTTATCAAACTCTTTATTATCATAATCAGCGTTGAGTTCAATGATTAAATTAAAAAAATACTCACTTAGATCACTTGGTAAACTCAAAAGCTTAACCGTTTCTTCCATTGAAAGTTGTTGGCCTTGCATACTTAATGCCTTATGCAATAAGGTGTAAGTTAGCTTCCCTTTATATATTTCATCAAAAATTGTCTTTTCCTTTGGGCTATACACCCGAGAGAAATGATAAACAAAGTAAATTAAAAGGCAAACAATGATACCTAGAAACACATAAAAAGCTTCCAACGCTCCATACAAAAAAGTATTCATTAGCTTGTACACTGGAACAAACATTCTATGATCTTGTTCAATTGTCCTAACTGGTTTTAAAGTATTCTCCTCATTTGAAATTATCTTTTTTTCCGTACTTGCTACAGCTGAAGCCTCACCAATATAAGCAACTCTTACCGCTCCTAGATCAATGATCTGAGTGACATATTTTTCAGTTTCTGGATCAAAGTAAGAAATTGGTATTTTCACACTTTCAAGGTCAACGTCACCTCGGCCAAGGTAAGTATAGGATATCTTCTTTGATGCACTAAAATCCTTGTTAACAATGAAATCACTGCTCTGGTCAAATGCTTCAAGATTAGGATTTGTTAAAAGCTCAGGAGCTTCAAAAAGTTCTAAAGCGCCCACTCCGTTGACACTAAGTTCTATTTCAATTGGCTCATTTGATATGAACTTATTTTTATTGATTTTTGCTGTGATATTATGTTTTCCCACTAGACCACTGAAGTGCTTCTCCAAACCTTGCACAGGCAGGGGTTTAACTTCAATCTTCACAACAGGACTTGTTACGGTTGATGATCTTTGCCGTCCAAAAGCACTTCCAAACCCAAAATTATTTAAAACATTTCTTCTATCAGAATAAGAAATTTTCATTCTTATGGGATCAATTTTATATTCTCCAGGCCTTTCAGCGAAAACCTGAGCAGTGTACATAATCCTTCGAAGGTACATATCGCCAGCCAATTGAACTCTGGCTGGAGATTGTCTTTCTTGATGAAATCTTTTAAGAAATTTATCTAACTTAGGAAATCTTTTAATATCTGTAGAAGAGAGGGGAACCTCTGCGCGACTATAAAGATAGTACCTTATAAGTATCGATTCTCCAACATAAGCAGATTCCTTATCAACCTCTGCTCGTACAAATATTTTTTTTGTTCGGGCCTCTTGCTTTAATACCTTTATTCTAATTGTTGCATGCTTAACAACTTCATCATCAATTTCAACTGATATATCTCTCAGGAAAGCAACCCCGCTTCTTGGAGCAATCATCTCGTATGAGTATGTTGTTGTCTTCTCAACATTGCTCTCACCATTAATGTAACTAATTCGAGTAGAGGTACCAAGTTTAGAACGCGAAAGAACCTCAATACCTAGTGGGTTAAAATTAATTACTGGCTCAGCATCACTATCAGACTTCAAAATGAATTCAATATTAAAGGATTCTTTATAGACTGGGTTCTCAGGAACTACTTTGATCTTTAACTCTGCCGCAAAAGCACTTGATAATAAGCTTAGTATCACAATTAAATATTTCATTACCAATCCTTTTGATCTCTGGATTTTCTATTTGTTGTTTTAGCATCAATCATTTTTTTTTGTAGTTGATTATCCCTCTCAATAAACTGTTTTAAGAGAGCGGGAAGTTTCTTCTTACGCTCTTTCTTTTCCTTACCCGATTCATTTTTATTATCTTTTTTCTTAACGTCTTTTTTAGCATCACCATCTTTGCTCTTATCTTTGTTTTTATCTTTTTCAGAGTCACCTTTTCCATCTTTTTGATCTTTTGATTTATTCTGTTTATCAGAGTCGCTCTGGCCTTCTCCCTTTTTCTTGTCATCACTTTCTTGTTCTTGATTGTCCTCCTCTCCCTCTCCCTTACCACTGCTCGGAGAAGATTGAAGTGCTTTTAATATGTTTTGTTTGGTCATCTTTTCAATTTCTGAATTCTCATCGTTTTTATTATTTTCCAAATGTTTTAGAAGTTTATTGTATTTATTAATTGCCTTCGCATTTTGCTTAGACTTTAACATTGAAGTTGCATGGTTAAAGTGATGAGCTTTGTTTTGGCTCGTTATTTTTTTCTCTAGTGTTTCTTCATATAAATTCGCGGCATCTTCTTCAAAGCCATCTTTTAATAGATTTGCAGCAAGAGCCTTTTTTCCTTCTTCGGATAACTTTCCTTCAACCAAACGATTTTCTAAATTAAGTGTAGTCGCTGACTTAGTTGGTTCTTTTTTTTCCTTAGGTTGCTGAGCAAAGGTAATAAAAGAAATCATTAGCAGGCTTAGCATGATAAACACTTTTCTTTTACCTAGTAAAAATGATAAGCCTAGAAATAGTAGACCTGGTAGCATCAGATAGTTTGCCATTACAGGTCTAACCCTAAAGTCATTATTGGATTGCTTCAATTTATTTATTTTTGTGAAAAAGCTCAATATCTTCTCTGTTGGCAACGAATAGGATGTCGCAACCCAGTAGTTGAAATTTTTTATTTTAGTCCCAAGCTCTTTCAAGTGATTTTCATCTAGTTTTGTAATCACCACTTTATTATTATGTTTTTTATTACCTTTAAATGTTCCCGCATTATTTCTCATCGGTATTGGAGCACCCTTAACAGTTCCAATAGCAACAACTCCAACTGATATTTCGTCAGGAATCTCTAAGCCAATCCCACCGTCTGTTTCTTCCGCATCTGTGAATATCAAAATATTCCCATTCAATTCTTCAGAGGTATCTTTAAAATGTTGAATGGATTCTTGAATAGCAAGTGAGATACCTGTACCTCCACGAGAGAGGTTTAAAGTTTTAAGTGAGTCAATACGGGCTTCAATCAAGTCAATATCATCAGTAAAAGGAATTATCTGCTTTTGACCATCCGAAAAAACAATGACAGAGATTTTCTGTCCAACTGCCTTCTGTACAAAATGTTTAACGAGAATTAAAGCTTTTGAAAAACGATTAGGCCTAACATCTTCGGCCAGCATACTAGCAGAACTATCTATGAGTACAATCGTTCTTTGATCGCTAACTTTACCCGTAATCCTTTTTTCTGGCCCTCGCAAATCAAGTAGTGCAAATAAGAGAAATGCGACCCCAACAAGATACAAATAAGTTGAAACTTTATGCAGCGATGACCTTTTATAAAACCAATAATCTTCAACCCATTGAAAAAATCTTTTGTTCATTCTTAGAAATAAATATGAAATAACGATAATCGTAATAATAATAAAGATTAAGTACTCTGAGTGTAAAAACGTCATAGGACTTCCTTAAAAAACAATTTTCGAAGCAACTCACTCACAAAAAAGAATAATAGCCCAAACAAAAGGTAGCGAAAAAACAGTTCTTCGTAGACAACTTGTCCCTTTACATTAATTTTTGTTTTCTCCAAATTTTGAATTTCACCTAAAATTTCTTTTAAGCTATCTTCGCTGCTAGCCATAAAGTTCTTCCCACCTGTTATTTTAGATATCTCTTGTAGTGTTTCTATATCGATCGATCCTCCAGGGATACTTTGATATTGTTTGTTACCACGTGAGTCTTTTCCAATTGGTAAACGTGATTTAATTGTACCAAGCCCAATTGTATAAACTTTAATATTATAGTCTTTAGCCGTTCTCGCAGCATCCAACGGAGTCATATTTCCAACGTTGTTAACTCCATCAGTTAATAGAACGATCACCTTATTCTTTGTATCACTATTTTGACCTCGAGCAACTGCAAGTGCGAGTGCATCTCCAATATTAGTGCCACTTCCTAAAAATCCTATTCGTATATCGGCTAATATTTTATCAACCAGGCTGGGGTCAGTTGTTAAAGGAAGCAGGGTAAATACTTTTTCAGAAAAGATAATAATCCCAATTCTATCTGTTGGTCGAAGATTTGCAAATTCTCTTAGCTTTTCCTTTGCAACCTCAAGTCTATTTGGTTTCAAATCATCCGCCAACATTGATCGTGAAACATCCATAACAAGATAAATATCATTAACTTCAATATCACTAGGCATAATCTTAAGTGGCTTTCTTGGTCCGGCTAAAGAAAAAGAGATAAGGACCCATCCGATCGTTCCAATCGCAAAATTTATGACCCGCATGATATTTATTTTCGAAGTGTAATTTCCAAGAGGAACTACTAACTGTGGTTTATACAATACTTTCCAATAATCTAGTGCCCACAAGAAAAAAATAAAAAGACCAAATATTGGAAATAATAATGAATTATATTCCACTGCTCACCTTACTTTTTTTAAACATATTATACTTCTTCTCTAATTTTAAATGTTCTTGCTCTGTCCAAGATGCTTGGTATTGAATTGAGTCCAACTCCGCTATAAAATCATCAAAGTATTCTCTGTTTATATTTAATAACTTTATAATATTCTTTTTTTCTAGAAAGACTTGTTCATAGCTCACTCTATCTTGTGAATCCTCGATTAAGTTCATCAGATCCTTGATCTTTTCCTTTTTCATTTTTTTTATCATTTTCTTTCTTTTTTGGATTGTTACTTTCCTACTTACAAAGAGCCCCAAAGGTATTGATAAAATTAAAAAGATAAAAACAATAATGTAAGCAAAATAACCTTTTGTCTTAGATAATTCATAAGGTATGTCTATTTGCAAAAAATCTTGAGACTGTGCTTTTTTTTCTGGTTTGTATTCAAAACCAACCATCGCAAAGA
>JABJPQ010000587.1 GCA_018663815.1 Halobacteriovoraceae bacterium
TATTGCGCGAGCACTTAATGATCTTGTTTTAAAAGCAAGAAATAAGAAACTCACCATGGATGATTTAACAGGTGGAACTTATACTTTTACTAATAATGGTTCATTTGGGATCATTGCTGCTACGCCGGTAATTTTACAACCACAATCAGCGATTTTTTGTGTTGGAGCGATTAAAAAACGGCCTATAGTAACCGAAGATTTAGCAATAGCGATTAGAGATATTATGGTTTCAACTCATACGTATGATCATCGAATTATTGATGGTGAGCTTGGTTCGCGCTTTTTAAAGCATGTTACTAATACGTTAGAGAATCTGGACCCTAGTTCATTGTTTTAATCTTCATTTGATTAAAAATATATAATAATTTCACAATGCATATTAATTGTTTACGCCGCGCGTTATTTACCTTATATTCTCCGAATAAACAATACAGATAAGCTGTAGATACAGCTTTACAATAAATTGGAGAAAAAATGAAAAAATTATTGGCCTTAAGTTGTCTTGTGAGCTCTTTTAGTTCTTTTGCAGTTGAAACACCTGATTATTTAGATCTCGGTTTTATGAAGGAAGTTCTTGATGATCATGTTTCAGAAATAGATGCAGGTTTTAGAGATATTGAATACACTAATGGTGAAACAGACTCAGTTGGTTACATTAGTATAGATGGCCATTTTTATAAGGGAGGTAGGGGCTTGCCTCGAATGGTTCCTGTTCGGCTAGAGCTAGACTCTAATGGCAACAAGAAAATTAAGATTGCTATTATGAATCCAAAAAGCATCGAAAGTCCTTTCTCTAGTGGTAAGCTAGTAGAAGGAGATGTTAAAGTCGCTGAGTATACGTATAATGATACCGAATCAACATATAATAAAGAGTCTATATCTCTTGTGAAAATTAATAAGAAAAGTTCATTATGGAAAAGTTCATCTGATAATTCTTGGGTGGGAGTTATTTATGGAGGTGATGCTTTTACTAAGGATTTTTATGAAAATAAATTAACTGGTGAAGAGACTGATGATAAAGATTATATTCGTCTACATGCAGGCTTAGGCTTTGGCACCACTCAATTTGGATTAGATATTGAGGGAGAAGTTGTTTACCATACTGATTTTGATGGAAATAGCCCTTATGAAAGTTCATATGTTGAAAGTAAGTTTGGTGTTAAGAAAAGAATGGACGGCATGGACTTAGGTGTTGGTTATCACGGTGTTTATGAGACAGGTGATGGGATTTACAACTCAAATGTTTCAGAAATACAAGCTGAGGTAAACTTTTAATAACCTAGAATATGAAGATTTTTCACTCCGTGCGTTATTTAGTGAAGTAAGTTACGATATGTGTTATCCCTTTGTGTAGATTTAAACACAAAGGGTTGTATGCGTCTCTTTATTAGTCTCGGTATGGTTGCTTTTATAGTTGCCAGTACCCTTAACTATTTACCTAAGAAAAATGAAAATTATATTATAAAAGTATCAAATAACCTTTCCCAAGGTGAATTGATAGATAAGTATCGTATAAAGATATTAGATACTTTACATAAAGAAACTCGTGTCTATTTAGTTGAGTCTTCTCGCGAGATGAAATCAGATAAGAATATCCTATGGGTTTCAAAAAATAAAAAATTACAAGGAACGGCCCTTAAGGGGGACCCCGATTTCTCTCGAGTCTGGGGCTACAAAAACACTGGGGCTCCTTTGGAGAGAAGTGAAACTAAGGGAATTCCCGGTCTTGATATCGACTTAGAACGGGCCTGGGAAACGACTGAAGGTAGCTCTGATGTAATCGTGGCCATACTTGATTCCGGAGTTGATTTTTCAAATCATGATTTGATAAAAAACCGTTGGCAAAATGATGCTGAAATCTATGGAGTCACGGGAGAGGATGATGATGGGAATGGTTTAGACGATGATTATTACGGATGGGATTTTGAGAATGATGATAATGATCCCCAAGATGATAATTTACATGGGTCACATATTGCAGGAATCATAGGTGCACAAGCTGATAATCAACTGGGAATTGCAGGGATAAATAAACATGTAAAAATGATGCATGTGAAATGGCTGGATGCTAGTCTTTTTGGTGACACCTCTAAAGCAGTCAAGGCCATGCACTATGCAATTGATAAAGGTGCAAAAATTATTAGTTGTTCTTGGGGAGATGAGGATGAAGACGATGAAGATTACCAGGCTCCACAAGCCTTAATTGATGTTGTGGAGCGGGCTAGAAAAGAAAAAATACTGATCGTCGCAGCAGCTGGAAATAATGGTTACAACTTAAGTCATGGCCCGGTGTATCCAGCTTCGCTGTCTAATAGTTTTGAAAATGTAATTTCTGTAGGAGCTGTTGATAATAGGGGAGAGCTTTGGAGTGCTCACGGTTTTGGTTCAAATTTTGGAAAAGAAAGCGTGGATATCGCTGCTCCGGGAGAAGATATTGTAAGTTATGTATTAGATAGTAAAGTTAAGCCTCTTTCTGGAACTTCCATGGCCACACCGTTTGTTGCGGGAGTCGCCGCACTTGTATTAGCAGCAAACCCTGATTTTAGTGCAAGTGATCTTAAGCAAAGGTTGGTGGAGTCAGCCGTTACCACACCTTATTTACGAGAAAAGTTTAAATCGGGTGGAATGCTAAATGCTTATTATGCTGTTACCGGAAAAATACCTCCTACTGATCCCAATGATCCCTATAACTTTGAGCACGTTGCTTATCAGCTGGAAGCAAACTCACGAGATGAAGATTTAAATGATAAAGAGTATATTATAAAGGCCGCTTCAAATGTTAAACAATTTGTTATTCACTTTAAGGCCATAAGAGCTGTAAGCGGAAATAAAATTGAAATTTATGATGAAGCTGATAATCTTGTTCAGACAATGAGTGCTTCAAAAACAAATTTTTATTCGAAAATGATTTATGGAAATACTGTGAAAATAAAAGTTATTCAACCGCTTTCTAATTGGAATGTAATGTTTAAGGTTGATAGCTTGGCCATCAAGTAATTTAAACCAAGACACAACTCTTGACATCTTTTAAATGAACCTCATCTTTAGTAGTGAAAGGAAGATAAACTTTCGCTATTAAATTTTATGGAGGTTGTTATGAGAAAGTATGAGTTAATGAGACCAAGTTTTTTTGAGAACTTTGATAAAGATTTTGATCGTTTTTTTATGCCTCAAAATTCAGAAGCAAGTTCTTGGAAACCCCAATCTAGAGTTAAAGAAGAAAAAGAGCATTATCATTTGGCCATGGATATTCCTGGAGTTGATAAAGAAGATTTAAAAGTTGAACTTCATGATAATGTTTTATCTATTAATGGGCAAAGAAGGGATCATTTTCATAAGGGCAATACCGATTATGAAAGTTTTGCTAGCTTTGAGCAGAAATTCTCTATGCCCGAGAATGTGAATTATGCTGAAATTGAAGTCAGTCAAGAAAATGGAATTTTAGATATTATTATTCCAAAATTACAGCTTGAACGTGAAAAAAAATCACTTGAGGTTAAATCTGGTGCTGGACATTTTTTAAGTACCTTACTTAAGTAAAAAATAATGGGGGAGTTTCTCTCGCTCCCCCTTCTATCATTCTGAAATTACGTAGTGACATGATTTTACCCTCTAGAATTTTAGTCAGTTGTTCGAGAAAATAGACTCGTAGAATTTTCTACTTGTTAGAGGGATATTATGCCAACAGAGTTAAATCAAAAGAAACTAGAAGTACTTAAATTAAAAAATAAGGACTTGAAAGAAGAGTTTGATCGCGGAGTTGAGCTTGTAAATGAAGTAAAAAGCAAGAATTCTCTTTTAGTCACAAAAATTGAAGAGCAGAAAAATATTCAAGCTTCATTATTGGCTAAAATTGA
>JABJPQ010000589.1 GCA_018663815.1 Halobacteriovoraceae bacterium
ATTATTCATTTTTTTAACCAAACGATTGCTTTTTAGAAGAAGAAATAAATTTGCCCATAACATGACAAAAACTCCTATAAAAAAATAGCTTGGCGCTTCAGCTAATACCTTCTCTGCCAAAAGTTCTGGTTGAGAGAGTAGAGCTTCAACCTCAAAACTACCTTTTTCCCCTGAAGCCTGCATCTTCTTTTTTTGTTCTTCTAATAAAGGTTGAATTTTTTCAAACTCACTTATAAGAAGTCCCTTAATAGTTTTATCTGAGCTACTCATGCTTATAAAAACGACCATTGATGAAAAAACTGTTACTAAAATACCTAATCCAATTATACCACTAATTGGATTTACTTCCCTTAAAACAACTTCAGCCAGCCCAAAGGCAATTGCAATGCTAAAGGCAAAGAAAATAAAAATAGAAATATCTTGAAACATACTTCCAACAAGAGTGTAACAAACAATGAGAGCCACGAAAGCAACAAGAGATGCTTTTAAGCGTCCATACAGAACAGAAGACAAACCGATAGGATAAGGCGTAAATACTGACATGAGAATACTCATACAAAGTAAAAGAGAAAAAACGCCCATCATAATGAGCTTTCCTAAACCTGATGAATTTTCGAGTTGTATGTCAGTTTGATTCATTTCCTACCTATCGAGCAGTTCTATTAGACATATAACTAATCAGTCCCATACAACGACCTCTTTTTATTGCCGATGTCGCCATTCTTTGAAACTTTGGTCTTAAACCTGTAACTCTTGCGGGGGAAATCTTTCCAAACTCATTAACAAGCCAAGAGTAAGTTGAAGGATCCTTCCAGTCTGGTTGAGTTTTCTTCGCTGAGAAATAACATGATTTTCTTTTAGAAAACATTTTCTTTTCTTTTTCAGCGTCAAAGCTCATTTCAGAAGCATTGTGATTTGGGTTTTTGTAGTTTTTCACAATGTCTTCTTGATCAGCTTCGCTTCCAAGATTAATGAAAACAAATTTTAAAACATCTTCTGAAATTCTAAAACGTCTTTCAAGCTCTTTGTTAGCTGTAGCATCAGCCTTGTACATGACATAAAAGTACTGACCTTTAGCAATACCATTACTTGTTGGTTGAGCAAAAGTCTTCACTCCCCAATTGTCTTCGACAAGGATTTCTCCATTAAAATTTTTGATTGTTTCAGTGACAATCTCTGCTAATTTTTTAGCATCATCTTCGCTGGTTTCAGCGCGCAGAACATACGAATTTTCGTAAATCATACATTTTCTCCTGGGTTTTATATTAAGCCCCGATTAAACGGAGCGAGTAAAAAGTCGATTTTAATAAATGTCGGAGCACACTAACACGCTGAGATACAAAAGGACAACTTTATTTATTAGATAACAAAAGCAAAGCGTTATTAATATTTATTAACAAAGGATGTGATTTTAGCTATATAGAAACCCATGCGAAGATTAGTTAGTTTTATTATATTAATGTTTATCAAGACTTTCTCTAAAGCTTTTTTTAAGCTTGAAGTTGAATGGATCTCTGATAAAAAGGGCTTTGAAGACTTAAGAATGGTTGTCCTACTTAACCATACTTCATTGTATGAGCCACTATTCCTAGCTGCTGCACCCAATTGGTTTCTGTGGAGATTAGCTCAAAAGATGGTTGCTCCAGGAGCAGACAAAACACTAAATCGCCCTCTCGTTGGGTTATTTTGGAAGTTTATGGCCCCTGGGTTAATGCCCATAACAAGAAAAAGAGATAAGTCCTGGTTTAAATTTCTGCAAGCAATTCAAAACAAAAATATTGTTTTGATTGCGCCAGAGGGTCGCATGAAAAGAAGCAGTGGCTTCGACTCTAAGGGAAAACCTATGAGCGTTAGGTCAGGTATTGCAGAAATTATTAATGAGATAGATGATGGGAGAATCTTAATTGGCTATTCAGGAGGACTTCATCACGTTCAACACCCAGGTCAGTTACTACCCCGATTATTTCAAACAATTAGGCTCAACCTAGAATCTGTCGACGTACAGGAATACAAAGACAAACTACAGTCTAGTGGAATTCAATTTAGAAAAGATGTTGTCTCAGATCTAGAAGCAAGACTTCACACAAATACTCCCTAACATCCTAATATTTGGGGTAGGCAGAGTTTAGCCCTCAACTTATTTTTACAATTGCCGTTATGTAGTATGTGAAATTACTCTTAGCTCTGATATTTACTCTCAAAAGTGTTTGTGCAATTTGCTCAGAGGCTAATTATTTAGACATCAAACACAAGATTGATAAGCTTGAAAATACAATAATTCAGGACTTTAGTATCGACTATCCAAATATTAAAGAAAGTATGACTCCTAAAGATTATGCAGCAGTTGCTTCTCAAGTCGAAGTTAAGTTTGGCATGCAAAAAACTCTTTTTTATAAATTAGAAGCTGAGTTTTACAAAATTAAATATTCGATAGATCAAAAACAAGCTGATAAATTAATTACTGCAGATGAGGCAAGTCGACTTAAAAATAGTGTCGATTATGCAACTCGAATTATCCTGACTAGTCGAAGAAGTGAGATAAATCAAATATACACTGAGTTTAAGAGCTCTCTTGTTCATAGACCCGAGCTAAGTGAGATTTTTCAAAATCTAGTGAAGTTTGATGTTAAAAATTGTTCATTGAGTAAGTTAAAGCTAAACCAAAAAGATGGTTTACTAAGTTTCACGATAGAGAAAAAAAATAAATTTGGAAAACTCTCTAGCTCAAGTTTTGTCATCACCGATCAAGAAATAAAAACAGGCCAAGTAACATCTAGGCTGGATAATTATAATAAATTTAATCCTTTTAGAAATATGATTACTCAATACTGGACTAATGATGAAATCGATCACAAATCTCAAAGTTTTTCGATTTTACAAGATGAAAATGGAATTGTTCGAACCGCAAATTTTTATCAAGAATCTA
>JABJPQ010000502.1 GCA_018663815.1 Halobacteriovoraceae bacterium
AAATTTTCTAAAAAATTATATTATGTTACAAGCAAAACAGGCTTGTTTGTTTCCTGAACCCCCTGGTATGTTAAGCTTTAGCAAAACCTTAGAAATTGCAGAGGAAATATCTAATCAATATAAAAACAAAAGCATTCTCAGTTTAAGAGGAAAATCAAATAAAATCACAAAAAAAACAATGATTAAACTAGCAAGAGCAGTTATAAAAAACCAAGTTCAAGACTTGCTTATTGATGGGCAAAATGTTGATAAATTTATCTCGAACCTCAAAAGTTTTAAAAGTTTAGAGAAGTCTGATCCTGATAATATCACAAACCATATGGATATGATTTTTAGCCAGAACATCCCTTTTGAAATTATTGACTCTTTACTTCCTAGCTTTAGCAAAGATCATCTTGGTGGTGTTCTGCCAGAAAGTATGTCCAAGGCAGAAAAAAATAATTTTATCAAGACGGATATTTATCCGACTTTAAATACTTTATACCAACAATGTATTGCTCCCATTAAAGAGCGAATTATTTATGATCTAGATATTGATTTAAAACAGGATGAATATGTCGATACAGATATATTTCAGCAAGAAAAAAAGATGTTTTCTGATCATGAAGAAAAAATCTCACTTCACAGGAAGAAAATACAAAGTAGTTACTGTAGAAAAAATCCAAAAGAGTGCAAGAAAAACGCTTGTCAAAAAAAGGTTAACCTATCTACCCTAAGAACAGACATTTCAGATAATCAACAGATTCAAGCTTGTATGTATCAAGCTATTACAAAAACGCTAAAACCAATATTAAGTAAATCAATTAGTGTCAATGCTGCTCCACTCATGGATAAGTTTAATCTTAGTGATAAAAATATTGAGTTAATCGATAAAGCTGGAAATGAAACGCTATCAAAGTGTATTGATGATAAGAGTAAAATCATTTCAAATAAAAAATACTCTGACCACGTAACAGATAATATTGAAGCTTTTTACCATATTCCACCTGACAAATTTAAAGAGATGCTCTTTGAATGTGGTAATCAATCTGAAAAAGATGTTGTTACAAATATTGCAACATTCGCATTAATGGAAACCCCTATTGTTTCGGAATTTTTCAATGATAAGGTTGAGGTCAACTTCATGGGAAAAACAATTGATGAGGGAGTATTTAATTTTGCAAAGATGACAAGCTCACAAGCAATTGATAAATGCATTGATGCCCAAAAAAAGAATGTTTCTATAAGCGAAACATCTGCATCAGTATGTGCACCTATTATAGAGATGAGAGCTGCAAGGCAAATCGTTTTCTATTCATTAAAAGATCTGTTAAAAAAAGCCAATCTTAAAGATCCTGATTATAGAGTAGTTCTTGATCAATACAAAAAATGTACAAAAGAAGCAGTAAATATCGCTAGCAGCTCATACTTTAATGAGGATGCAAAAAATCCAATATTCGATGCACAAGATGCTGAAGTATACTTAGACTCAAATTCAACATTTCTCACCTGTCTTAAGGAAAGCATAGCAAGTCAAGATGAGAAAAAAGATAGTATTAGTAAAATAATGGCATTACAAACTCTTAAGGAAAAAGAGGAAGGTTTTATGAAAGAGCTCGAAGGTAAAGAGTATTATAATAAGATAAAACCAGATATTGTTAAAAATGTGTCAACATGCCTGAGTACAGAATTAAACAAAATCCCTAAGTGGAGCTCATTTGTAGAGCTTAACGAACAAAATGGTGTTGAAAAAATAAAGACTCTGTGCCAAGAACAAGCCACTGAATTCGCATTGCCAAAGATGATTCTTAATGAAGCAACGCTAAAGCTTGCACCTTTAAATAAGTCTCAAATAACAAATCTTAATTCTAAACAGCTTGCTCTCTTAATAAATAAGGAATACGGGATTGAGTCTAAGAGTAAAGACCCTAAGGAATCAATTAAATTAGTATATAAGCAGTATAAAAAAAGATATCCCACTAAAGAGTTATCTGAATTTACAAATGATTTTCAAAAGCGAATAAAGCTAGCCACTATAAATAAAATAAAAACAGAATTTATTAATGAGATTAGCTTAAAAGAAAACGAAGATCCAAAATTATCTAAACTACGTGAAGCAATACCTGCAACTTGCTTAGATTCAATTCATGCAAACCATGAAGACATGCTAGCAGAACTCGCGAAAAAAGTAGAAGATCTACCACCGACAATTCCACCTCAAGAAGAAAATCTTAAAAAGTTTTTAGTAGAATTAATACACGGTGGAGTTGCTCGTGCAAAAAAAGTCGGCCGCTATGATCTGATGATCAAGGATCTTGCGAAACTTTGCTCTAACCCTAAAAGTCATAAAGATCTATCTATTTTTAAAAGATTGCGCATAGGGGAGAATACGATTCTTGATCAAATTCAAACTAAGATTCAAGTTAGTCTAACTGATGCTATGATTGAGCAATGTACAGAGGAAGTATTACTACATGATTTCGATTTCACACAAGAAGATAAAGAAATAATTTGCCCTCAATCTTTCACATACAAAGATGATTTCAAAAACTATTCTGCATTAATGCTACATTACCAATCAAGTCTTGAATCAAAAGAAAAACAAGCAGAATTTGGCTTCTTAACTGCAAGGTATGCTCAATCTCGAAACATAATTGACCAACATATCAACGAAGAGTTTATTGATGAGTTATTTTATAAAAACAAAGACCTTACTAATCAGATTTATGATAATTTTGAAAAAATATTACTAAGAGATCAAGATTTATTCAAAAAGCTATCACTACTTAGTGTAAATAAAATCTTTTCTAATCTTAAAAGGAACAGCTTTGCTGATGAGTTTCTAAAACTCCAACTCACTGCTGGTATTGGCATTGAAGGACACGATGAAGCCAAAGACAAAGTAAAGCTAAGTTTAACTAAATTACCAGTACAACAACAACCTTTTAGGGATCGCATTACCCCTGCGGCCTTCGACATTTTCTATAAAAAATGGAACACCAAAGGTATTAATTATTACTTGCAATGGGATAATATTGAAGCCTCGGTGAGAGAAAATCTTCTGGCACAGATGATAGATAAAGAGGTAATACCAAGAGTTAAAAAATCTCTAACACAAACTAATCAAAAGAAAAAAGATACACCTGAAGTTAATCGCACTCTTTCAAGTGAAGAAGATATGAAAAAAAGTGAAGAGCTAAGAGTAACTCTTAGAGAACACATTGATAACTATGGTGTTTTTGACGTTAAAGATGATGATGAAGCGAAAAAGATCAGCTTTTCAGAAAAAATGAATGCCGATATCACAGACGAAACAAAAGATCTGACAATAAATAATTTAGAGTCTGATGTAAATGATGTCGTTGAAAGTCTTGAGAAAAAATTACTAAAACTCCTCCTCAGTGTCAGTGAGTCGCTTAAAAATATTGGGAATGACATTACAGACTTAATCAAATAAAAAAGGGAAGAGACTCTCTCCCCTTTTTATCTATATCACCTAGAACAACGTAGGATCATGTGCATGGATATCACCCGCTTTCAAATGCTTCTTATAATCATCAAAAATTTCTTTTACTCTAGGCATTAACATAAAACAAGCTAGCATATTTGGAATAGCTAAAAGACCATAAACACCATCTGAAATATTTAAAACAATTGGTAAATTTGCAATTGCTCCTAAAAAAACAAATACTACAAAAATATAACGATAAGCTGTTATTCCTTTTTCACCAAATAAAAAGGTAACCCCTTGCTCTCCATAGTATGACCAAGAAATTAACGTTGAAAAGGCAAACATGGTAACCGTAATGGTAATAATCCAAGAACCGGTTGTTCCCATAACACTCGAAAATGCTAAAGCGGTTAGTTCAACACCGGCCACTGATCCGTCAGACCATACTCCACTTGATAAAAGGGCCAATGCAGTTATTGTACAAATAACGATTGTATCAATAAATGGTCCTAAAAGGGCAACAATCCCTTCTTGAATAGGGGTCGACTTAGCTGCCGCATGGGCTATCGCTGCAGACCCCATACCTGCTTCATTTGAGAATGTTGCTCGCCTAATACCTTGTTTAATAACTTCAGCAACAGCAATACCAGCAAATCCACCTGTTGCAGCAGTACCATTAAAAGCACTTGAGAAAATTAAAGCAAACATATCTGGAATATTCGCATAATTGGCAGCTATAACCACAAGAGCACCACCAACATACAAAGCAACCATAAAAGGAACTAGTTTTTCTGTTACGTGAGCAATACGAGTAATACCACCTATTAAAACAATGAAAGCCAATACAGCAAATACAATACCTGAGATCCATGGCGCTACACCTGTAGAGCTGTGAATAATACTGGCCATTTGATTTGACTGAAACATATTTCCAGCTCCAAAAGAGCTTAAGATAACAAAGAAGGCATAAAGCCAACCAAGAAACCCAAACTGTTTAGGCAGAGCATTTTTAATTACATACATCGGTCCACCATGCATGTGACCACTTTTAGCTGTCTCTCTATATCTTAATGATAAAGTAACCTCAGTAAACTTTGTGGTCATACCAATAAAACCTGCAAGCCATAACCAAAAAACGGCTCCGGGTCCACCAGCAGCAACCGCAACTGCAACACCTGCAATATTACCTAAGCCTACTGTAGCAGAAAGAGCTGTCATCAAGGCTTGAAAGTGTGAAATCTCCCCTTTGTCTTCAGGCTTATCATACTTTCCACGTACAATATCTATTGCGTGTTTAAACATAAAAAGCTGTGGGAATCCGAAATAGACGGTGAATACAATCCCTGCCCCCACTAATAGTACTACGAGCGGTAACCCCCAAACCATGCCGACAAACTGTCCCGTTAAAGCTTCCAATTGCTCCATGAAATCTCCTTAAATAATATGTGTGTGAAAATATAGTATGAGGATAACTATATTATTATAGCTAATAAAGGAATAATTTTGAAATTTATACAATTAAGTTTCTGTAGATTAAAAAAAGGGGCCAACAGCCCCTCAAGTTAACATATGTTAATAATATTTATTTAAACAATTGAACTAATGGGATTGGAGTAACTGCGTGTGCATTTAATATAGTTTTATCTTTATCAACAACAACGTCAGCGACATTAATATTTGCTTGTAAAATAGCTGCTGAGATTTCTCTATCAAGACTTAACTCTGCTGCGTAAGTTGCTCTTTGCAAATTAACTATTCCTTTCGACTTTACTTTCAATGCTAAAAATTCTTTTTCATCCACTGTTCTCATCAGGATTTTTTTAATTTGTTTAGGCGTAAGCGCATTATTTATGTCCTTAATTTGTGCTGCTAAATTTGCAACATAAGGTGCGGCCTGGGAAGTACCACTTACCTCTAAATAGAGATTTCCAGGAATTTGAGAACGGATTAACATTCCGGGTGCTGCGACATCTACCATTTTCTCTCCGTAATTTGAAAAAGGTGCAATAAAATTATACTTGTAAGTTGCGGCAACAGAAATGACATTATCAGCAATAATATTTGTTGGACTGGTAGGATACTTATCATTATTCATTCCATCATTTCCAG
>JABJPQ010000657.1 GCA_018663815.1 Halobacteriovoraceae bacterium
AACATAGTTAATACCCAGATTCGTTTTAACTTCATTCAAACTCCGGTACTATCATTACTATTTTTCCCTGCTCAATATCAACTTGTGGAAAAAAGTTTTCAACAAAAGGTAACTCAATTATTTTTTCATTTTTTAATTGAATAGCAAGAACCACTTGAGCGCCATTATCATAAAAAAAATCCACGACTCCAACCTCAACACCTGCTGTATCAATCGCTTTTAAACCGATGAGGTCACGTATATAACATTCTCCCTGCGCTGGGGATGGAAACAGCTCACGAGGATAAAAAACAGAGAACGGGATCATTTTTTCAACAATATTTCGATCTCTTATATCTTTTAAGTAGCAGATGGTTTTATTGCCAAAACTAATAGAATCAATTTCATACTCCTGTCCCTTTTCAGGGACTGAGCTGGCATCTGTGGTCGGAAAAATAGTTATTATAGATTTATTAGTGAGCACACTTTCATGATCGTTAAAAAGCTTAAATAGAAAAGCCCCTTTTATACCGTGGGGCTTTGTTACACTCGCTAACTCAATTAAATCTTCTTTTTTTTTCATCATCATAAATTAAAAAAAGCCAACATCTCTTATTAATTAACAAGTGATATTAGCCATGTTTTATCTTAATTAAATTATATTTATTCTATAATTTCTAAAACAGATCTTCTTTTTAGTTTTGTTGAAGCTGCATTTAAGATCGTTCTTAAGGCTTTAGCTGTTCGGCCTTGTTTACCGATCACTTTACCTCTGTCAGTCTCATCAACGATAAGTTCTATAACAGTAGTTTGCTCACCCTCAATCTCTCTAACTTCAACTTTATCCGGCATATCAACTAATGATTTACCAACATATTTAATTAAATCCCCAAGTTCACTCATAACACCTACTTGCCTGTGATTATTAACTTATGAATTCATTGTACACACTAAGAAGTGTATTACAAAAATAATTTTTAAAAACTAAAGCTTAATGCCGTGCTTCTTAAACAGTGAGTTAACTGTGTCAGAAAGCTGTGCGCCTTTTCCAATCCAAGTTTTAACTGATTCAACATTAACACTCTTAAGTATTTCTTTAGAGTTTGGATCATATTGACCTAATTTCTCTAGAAACTTACCGTTTCTAGCAGCCCTAGAGTTAGCAGCAACAATTGTGTAAACTGGTCTATGTGTTCTACCACCACGTTGTAATCTAATTTTAACCATTTATATATCTCCTATAAAATTTTGTCTCAAAAGACTGTATTTTTAATTCATTACATCATTAAAGTCAATCCATATTAGAAGAATTTACTTCCAAAAGGTCCTTTCTTCTTGCCACTTTTCTTTTTGCCTTGTTTCGCTGCTTGCCTATATCCCGGCATAGATGGCATTCCTGGAACGTTAGGCATACCTCCACCCTTCATCGCTCCCATCATATTAATCATCATCGACTGCATTTGCACAAATTTTTGAATAAAATCACGAACATCTTTTCCAGTTGTTCCAGATCCTTTGGCAATTCTATCGATACGTGATTCATTAAGTAGTTTGTGATTATCTCGCTCTTTTTGGGTCATTGAGTCGATAAGAATTCTCATCTTTTTCATCTCACCCTCGGCAGGACTTAGATCTCCGACCTGTCTTAACATTCCTCCCATACCTGGGATCATTTTCATTATGCTACTCATAGAACCAAGCTTACTAATCTGATCCATTTGTTTTACAAAGTCAGCGATAGTAAATTGTTGCTTTTCCAAGCGCTTCATCATGCGCTCAGCTTCTTTCTCATCAATGACTTCTTGGGCTTTTTCAACTAACGAGACTACATCTCCCATATCGAGAATTCGTTTGGCCAAACGATCAGGATGAAAAGGCTCTAGTTCTTTCATCTTTTCGCCAACAGATATAAAGCGAATTGGAATACCTGTAACATACTTAATAGATAAAGCGGCCCCACCCCTTGCATCTGAATCCATTTTGGATAATACAGCTCCGGTTAAGCCAATTTTTTCATGAAATACTTTTGCTACATTTACCGCTTCTTGCCCTGTCATTGCATCTGCAACCAAAAGGACCTCAGGGTCTTTTAAAGCATTTTTAACATCAACCAGTTGCCCCATTAATTCATCATCAACTTGTAAACGTCCGGCCGTATCGACAATAACAACATTTTTCCCAAGCTTTTTTGCCTCTTCCATCCCAGCGCTAACGATATCTTTTGGGGTCATAGAAAGGTCGGAATCAAAATAATCAATTTGCATATTATTAGCGTGCTTGATCAGTTGATCCTTAGCTGCTGGTCTAAAATTATCAGCAGGGATTAGATAAACTTCTTTTTTCTTTTTACCTTTTAAGTAAAGGGCCATCTTACCGGAAAAAGTTGTTTTACCGGCACCATTTAGACCGACAATCAAAATAGTATTAAGTGGTCGATCAAGTTTTAATTCTTCATGTTCACCACCCATAAGGGATGAGAGTTCATCATGCATTATCTTAGTAAATTGTTCACCAGGATTAACACCTCGAAGAACCTTTTCACCTAACGCCTGTTCTTTAACTTTCGCTACAAACTCTTTAACTACTTTAAAGTTTACATCCGCTTCGAGTAAAGCGGTTCTGACTTGTTTTAATGTTTCTTCAATATTTGATTCAGAAATTTTTCCTTTGCCAGTAACATTTTTAAAAGCATCGGAAAATTTATCACTTAGATTATCAAACATTTCTCACCTCATATTTTATTTTCAATAAATTCTTTAAATTCATTTACAGTTAAAAAGCTATTATTTGCTCCGTATTCAGTATAAATTCGACCGGCCGTTGGATCCTGATGGCCCCACATTGCACCAATCGTTTGAGCACCAAATTTTTTACCGCCGATAATATCTCCTAGGGAGTCTCCAATGACAACGACATTTTTAGGATTTATTTGAGGTAAAAGGTAATGGATTCCATCTGCTGAGGGCTTACCCGGCGCATCAGTTCCTCCACAAATATCTTCAAATAAATGCATCACCTTATGTGTTTTTAAACTCTCAATTGTTGAAGCTTTTGAACGAGCTGTCCAGACGTAGAGTTTTACTTTTTCCTCGACTAAAAACTCTAATAACTCATACATACCAGGAAAAAGCGATTGCTCTAGGATTCCCATATTGACCAATGTTCCATCATGATCAAAAACAATATGTGTGATTTTTTCCACAGCAAGCCTTTCTAATTTACGAATAAGATAAATCATTGTATTTGAGTTTATGCATACTAAGCCATTTTCCGCACAATTACAAAAAAAGATCGACCATTGTAAAGAATCGATAAGCCCAATCAGTCTTGGTTCGCTAAAGTTTAGTTCCCCAGCTCTACTGGC
>JABJPQ010000169.1 GCA_018663815.1 Halobacteriovoraceae bacterium
AACGGCAACAATGGCATCACCAGGTCCACCACCTCCATGGGGAATAGACCATGTCTTATGAAGATTATTATGAACAGCATCAACACCAAGCTTATCTAGGTCAAGCCAACCAGCAATCGCATTCATATTTGCACCATCCATATAAACGAGCCCACCAACGGAGTGAATAAGTTGACTAATTTCGTGAAAGCGTGTTTCAAATATTCCTGCAGTATTTGGGTTTGTAATCATAACACCAGCTATAGATGTATTGTATTTTTCAATTAAATCTTTAAATTTATCAAAATCGATCTCACCGTGATCATTGGCTTCAACAGTTACTATTCCGACTTCATGGCCAGCCACTTTTTTTGTTTCAAATCCGGCCATAGTTGCGCTTGCTGGGTTTGTTCCGTGAGCCGAACGGGGGATGAGTACAATATTTCTTGTTAGGCCTTGTCCATTTTTTGTATGGTAGTCTTGAAACATTTTTAAGCCGACAAGCTCTCCTTGAGCTCCGGCCAGGGGTTGAGTTGTAACAGCTGCTAATCCCGTAATATCTTTAAATAGCTCTTGGGTGTGGTAAAGAATTTCTAAATTACCTTGAACATCTTCAATAGGAGCTTGCGGGTGGGTTTGAGTGAATTGCGATAGTCCACTGGCCCATTCATTAATCTCAGGGTTGTACTTCATAGTACAGCTACCGAGAGGGTAAATTCCATCATCAGGGCTTAGGTTTTGTTTTCCTAATTTATCGTAATATTCAGTTAGAGTTTGTGTGTCACAGGCTTTAATTGTAAAAGGACTTATTCTTTTTTGATCGGCCCTGATGGATTGTATTGTTGCTGATATGCTTTTTGGCTTAAACTGAGCCTTGAAAAAATTTCTCATTTTTTGTAAGTCAAGAGCAGAGTGTTTATCGCTAAGAGATATCAAAAGAAGATTATCATTAATGCCTAAACGACCTGTGATATTAACCCCGACATGAAGTTTTTCTTCCTCAGTAGCGGCTTGAATGAACAGATTAATATCAGTGTTTATTTTGAGGGTGAATTCATTAAACACTGGCCCATTGAAGAGGAGTTCTACTCCTTCAAAACATGTAAGCTCTTGCATTAGTTTTAGGGTGTTTTGATGGACCTTAGAAAAAGATTGTTCAAAACCTATTGATCCTTTATTTAAGATTGCCGCTCCACAAGCGCTTGCAATAAATGACTGGTTAGAGCAAATATTTGAGGTGGCTTTTTCTCGTCTTATATGTTGCTCTCTAGTCGCAAGAATAATTGATTTACAATCTCTTCCACTGACATCTTTCGCTTTGCCAATAAACCTACCAGCTGTACTGCGAATATGATTTTTATTTTTATCATTATATCTTACTCCAAAAACACCTAGTCCTGGACCACCAAAATTGGGTGCTAGAGTTAATGACTGCCCCTCAGCTACGAGTAGGTCTGAGCCTTTGTGTTCAGTTCCCCACTTAGCAGGTTCTTTTAAGCCGGTATTAGCAATAGCGTGAAGGTTAATAATTGAAATAACTAATAAGTCATTTGTGTGAGCAATATCGGTGAGTTCATCAAATTGTTCGATTTGGCCAAAACAAGAAATTTGAGGAAAAGCGATCGCTGCAATATCAGAGTTTTTTGCAATGATCTGTTTTAGGTTTTCTTGGTCAAGCAAACTTGTTTTTTTATCAATCTTTGCATAGATAATATTGAGGTTGGTGTTTTTAGCATGTGTATTTAAAACTTCAATATCACCTGGGTAAATGTTTTCAGCAACAATGACTGATTTTTTATTTCTTTTAATTCTGACAGCACAATTTAAGGCTTCAAATAAACAAGTAGATCTTTCATATAAGGACGCATTTATCGCTTCAAAACCTGTCATTTTGGCAATCAAGTTTTGATATATCCAAAGTGTTTGGAGTGTTCCTTGGCTTCTTTCTGGTTGATAAGGGGTATAAGCCGTTGTTAAACCTCTTACCTGGCATACTTTATCGACAATCGCAGGAACTTCAAAATCTTGCAGGCCATCACCAATAAAGCTCGTGTATATATTATTTTTTTTAGCGATATTTAGGATATTTGTTTTTAGATCTGGATGAGAAAATGAGTTTTCCATTTTTAATCCATCGTGGATTAGATCTTTATCGATATGATTATATAATTCTTCCAGGGAGTTTAATCCCAGCGTTGTAAGCATTTCCTTTTCTTCGCTAGCAGTAATACCTATATAATGGGGATAGTCTTCTCTTTTGTGGGCCATAAATAATCCTTTCTAAAATAATGGTTAATTTTTAACATATTATCCTTAAAAAGTAGTCGTAAAAGTGTTGATTTTTCTTGGAATTAGTATATTAATGCATGATGCAAATAATTGATGATAAAACCCAACTAGATTTTGAAGCTTTCAAATGTCGATTTCCACAGGAAGCTGAGATTTTGAAAGGGCAACAAGATCAACCCATACTTTTAAAAATTTATGATAAACAAATAAGTTTTATGTTGGATGGTTTTTCTGCGATTAAAATTGATATCAAAAATTCTTTGCAGCAACACCGAAATTATTTTTATAAAAATTCCTTGTACAAAGAACCTCTTGCAAGGGCCATAGGTTTAAAAAAAGGCAAACCAAAACCTATTGTTCTCGATGCCACAGCAGGCATGCTAGGGGATAGTTTATTATTGTATAGTTTTGGGGTTAAGCAATTAATTGTATGTGAAAGACAGCCTATTGTTTGTGCCATGATTATAAATGCATTAGCGCAAGTTCAGGTAGAGTTAGACTTATTTATTGGAAATGCAGTCAATTATTTTGCAGGGAAGCCTTTAGCTGTTGATGTTATTTACTTTGATCCCATGTATAAACAGATAAATACCAAAACAGCTCCCAAAAAAGAAATGGCCACATTTAGGTCACTGATAGGAGTCGATGAAGATGCTGAGTTTATGGCCATGAAGCTTAAGACATTTGCTCGTGAGCGTTTGGTTATTAAACGATCCCGTAAGGCGCAACCTTTAATTGCCAACCCTAGTCATTCAATTCATGGAAAATCGACTTCATATGATGTTTATTTAACGAGTCACTAAAAATATTTCACAAATGAATAAACTTTGTTATAAATATATGCTTTTACAAAAGGATTGAAGATGAAATATGACGTTTTTGGAATTGGTAACGCTCTTGTTGATATGGAGTTTAAGGTTAAGGATAATTTTTTCTCAGATAATAAAATTGAGAAAAGCCTTATGACTTTAGTTGAAGAAGAGAGACAAATGCAATTAGTAGACGAGCTGCATCGATTAAGTGCAGGTGAGGTCAAAAGACAATGTGGTGGGAGTGCAGCGAACACTATTATTGCTGTTTCACAATTTGGCGGTAAGTCTTTCTACTCTTTTAAAGTAGCTAATGATGAAACAGGTCATTTCTATTTAAAAGATATAACTGATAACGGAGTTGATACTAAAAATACACTGGGATCTCTACCTGAGGGAAATACTGGAAAATGTCTTGTTATGGTATCAGACGATGCCGAAAGAACGATGAATACTTATCTTGGTATAACAGCAAGTTTTGATAAAGAGCAATTAGATGAGCAGTCTTTGAAAAATTCAAAGTGGTTATATGTAGAAGGTTATTTGGTTGCCAGTCCCACGGGGCATGAAGCAGCGCTTGAAGCTGTCCGGATTGCTAAACAAAATAATGTTAAGACTGCGCTCACCTTGAGTGATCCAAGTATGGTAAAATTTTTTAAAGATAATATGATTCAAATTGTAGGTAATGGTGTCGATCTTATTTTTTGTAATGAAATGGAAGCAATGGATTTTACGGGTACAAATGATCTCTATGATGCCAGAGAAAAATTAAAAGATCTGGCTAAAACATTTGTTATTACACTAGGTAAAAATGGCGCTATCATTTGGGATGGAACTATGTTTATTGATATTGAGCCCCATCAAGTTAAAGCGGTAGATACTAATGGAGCTGGTGATATGTATGCGGGGGCATTTTTATATGGAATTACTAATGGAATGACATACGCTGGTGCTGGAGCACTTGCAAGTTTAGCCAGCTCTAAAATAGTAGAAAAGTATGGTCCGAGAGTAGACTGGACTACGGCCAAAGATATTTTAAAAGAGCTAAAATAAAAAAACTGAGTGGAGTAATAATGAAAAGATCAACTATAAAAAAACTATTAAACACAAAGCCTGAAGGACAAGAAATTGTAGTAAAAGGCTGGGTTAGAAGTATTCGTAACTCTAAAGCCTTCTCTTTTATCGTTATTAATGATGGCTCAACTCAAACTGACCTACAGATTATTGCTGACGACACTCTTGCTGGTTATGAAGAGTTCTCTAAATGTTTAAATGGTTCAGCTTTTTCTATTCAAGGAAAGTTAGTTGAATCTGGCGGTAAACAACCCATTGAAGTCCAGGCCATATCAATTGATATTATAGGCAGTACTCCACAAGATTACCCTTTACAAAAAAAGGGTACATCCATGGAATTTTTGCGCGAAATTGCACATCTAAGACCAAGAACTAATACTTTTAGCGCTGTCTTTAGAGTCCGCCATGAACTGACACAAGCCACGCATAAATTTTTTAGTGATAAAGGTTTTTATAACTTACACACTCCTATACTAACGGCCATGGATGCAGAGGGGGCAGGAGAGTTATTTAGAGTAACCACCCTTGATCCCAATAACCTTCCTTTAGATAAATCCGGCAAAGTTATTTGGGAAAAAGACTATTTTGGAAAAGAATCATATTTATGTGTCACCGGACAATTAGAGGCCGAAGCTTTTGCCTGTTCAATGGGAAGTGTTTATACTTTCGGACCTACCTTTAGATCTGAAGATTCCAACACTACGAGGCATTTATCTGAGTTTTGGATGATTGAGCCTGAAGTTGCTTTTGCTGATCTTGATGAAATTGCTGATCTTGCGGCAGAATATATTCAATATATGGTCAAGCATGCATTAGAGCATTGTGAAGAAGAACTTAATTTTTTCAATAAATTTATAGAAAAAGGTTTAGTGGATAAATTAAAAAAAGTGGCTAGCTCAACATTTAAAAAAATCACTTATACAAAAGCGATTGAAATTCTAACTAAAACAACGAAAAAGTTTGAGTTTAAAGTTGAGTGGGGAATTGATCTACAAACAGAACATGAAAAGTATTTAACAGACGAGCATTTTAAAGGGCCTGTCATTGTAACTGATTATCCAAAGACAATTAAAGCTTTTTATATGAAGCAAAATGAAGATGGCCAAACGGTGCGAGCAATGGATGTTCTTATTCCTGGCGTTGGTGAATTAATTGGTGGATCGCAAAGAGAAGAAAACTATGAAAAATTAGTTACAAGGATTGAATCTGAGAACTTAGACCCATCTTTGTATCAGTGGTATCTTGATTTACGTAAATTTGGAACAGTCCCTCATTCAGGCTTTGGCCTTGGTTTTGAACGAGCGATGATGTATATCACAGGAATGAGTAATATTCGTGATGTTATCCCGTTTCATAGAACTCCAAAAAATATCGAATTTTAAATTAATCGACGGAGATTTCTATTGTTGGGACTTCGATAGAAGTTAAAGGCATGTCTATATAGGCTTGAATTGTCGAACCGCAACTGGAGCAAAAAACTCGGTCACTTTTAATGTTTGGTTCTTCAGTACTTAAGCAAAATAGACATTGTACTTTTTCACTCTTAGCTAAATTTTGATTGAGTCCACTCATACCCTAATTGTACGGTGAATCTGCGTTTGAGTCAGCTAACTTAGACTTACACTGGTCCCTTTTTGTAAAAAAAAGAGGCTTACTATCAATTTAAACAAAAAATATCCGATATGTTCAGCATGAAATTATGTTTGGTTTTAATATTATCATTTTATGTCCAATTGGGGTTTGCTCAAGAAGAGGAAGATTTAAGTCTGTTTGATGACTTAAGTGCAATGGAATCTGATCTTGAAGATATAGATTCTGAAGACAAGGAAGAGGAAGAGGTTGAAGACTTAGCCACATCAAATAAAGAGGATAAGAACTCACAAGCAACAGCTGATGAAAAAACACAGCCAGCTGTACAAAAAGATGACTCTGAACCAGACTCAGCAGAAGATTCCGAAGCAGTTGCTGAAGAAGACGATCTTTTTGAAAAAGCAGAACTTGAAAGTCTCGATAAACCAGAAAAGAAAATAGTTAAACCGACAGTGCATCCGACCAAGAAGTCAAAAGAAAAAAAATTAAAAAAAATAATTCCTACCGAGTTAGAAAATATTGTTATTGTTAAAAAAATTATTTTAAGTCCTAAAGACAAAAAGATTTTAAAATTAATTGATTATATAGGATTACGACAGTTCATTTTCATGATTACTAAGTTGCAAGGGCATCAAGTACCGCAAGGGTACTTTGAGGTTGAAAATGAGATTAAAGTCTATTTCGAAAGATATACATTTTGGAAATCGTTTAATATTGAGCAATTTGAGACCGAGTTTAAAAAGAGATTGAAAGATAATTTCACTGAACTTGAAATAGATAATTTAAACAAGAAATTTTATCGGCCCTTTTATGCTAAAATGATAAAAAAAACGGTTCTCAATCGAGACATTTTTGGGCAGTACTATGCTGTCTTAGATGATAGTTACATAACAAACGTTGCGAGTGACATAAGAAAAAAACAAATCAACAATATTTATAATATTCATGGACTGGATTTTCAAAAGTCTAATTTAGAGTCTCGATTACAGTATTTTATAAAAAAAGAAGCCACCATGACCCTTGAGTCCAAAATTGTTAATAGCGGAACTAGGATGCGTTTTTCAACTCAAAGCTTAAGCGATAATTTGAGTAATGTGAAAGAATTTGTTTTGAATAGTCTTACTCATGATTTGGAAGATGTCAGGTTGTTTGAGTTAAATGAGTACTTGCGAACAATGAAAGGCGAGGGCATACATAAATTTTTACAATTTTATACTAACTTTCATTATCTTTATATTACAAAACAAATTCGTATGCTCGAAGAAGATAAAAAGAATGGTCACACAGTAATTATTAAGAATGTGAAGTTTAATAAGTTTGTAGAAGAGCCAAAAGAGGGTAACGTTGATAATCAAACATCACCCAAAAAATAGAAATCGATTCTAAAAAAATAAGCTCCTTAAGTAGATGTTTATTCCTTAGGATACTGAAAGCAATGTAAGCCAAGCTTACCTTCTCTAAAATCTTGTGTAACGATTCGATAGACTCTCTCATAGTCTATAAGCCCACCCTTTATCAAGCACTTTCGATAAACAGCTATTTCAGGTAATATAGTAAGGTAATCAACCTCGAGAGAGTTCAAATTGTAGCGTTGTTGAAATTCTAAGGATTTTTTTTCAAGCAGATATTTTATTAAAAAACATGCCGTAGTTTCTTCATCCACAATCTTACTTGGAATAGCGTGAATCGCTGCTAAGTACAAACCTTCTTTATATGTTGCTATTTTAGGAGGCATAATACCTGGGGTATCCATCAATTCGAGTGTTTCCTCAACCCTAATCCATTGTTGTCTTCGGGTATAACCAGGTTTATCAGCAGTCTTAGTTGATTTTCTTCCTGCAATTGAATTGATTAGAGTTGATTTTCCAGTATTGGGTAAACCAATCATCATGAGAGAAAATTTTTCTTTTTTCTTGGCATCAACTTCACCTTCGTGCCTTGCAAGTATGAGCTCTTTTGCCTTTGTGATAACTCTTTGAGCCGAATCTTTTTCGAGAGCATTTATAAATAAAAAATTAATGGAATTTTTTTTAAGCCATTTTTTCCAGTTGATTAAATCTTTTTCATCTACCAAGTTGGATTTGTTAAAAATGATAAGTCTGTTTTTATTACCTATGGCTTCTATAAGTGCTGAGTTTCCAGTGCTCATAGGAGCTCTTGCATCTCTTAATTCGAGCACTAAATCAATCATTTTTAACTTAGCTTTAATTTCTCTAATAGCTTTGTTCATATGCCCTGGAAACCAATTTATATGCTCTGATTGATTTTTTCTTTCCGGAGTAATTTTAATACCATCAAGCTCATCTGTGTTTGTGAAAGACTTATATCGTTTCTTACTTGTCATGATCTAGTATGTGCCACGCAAACCATTATTAGGCCATAAATTAAGTCGGTGTCTATAAATTCTATTTAATAAAACCGGCCAGTTCTACCGAAAAATCAACTATTTATGAATAATTTAATAAATATTTAATAATCATATCTCTTGACCGATAAGTAACTAGATAAGGAGTGATTATTGTCAAATTCGACATATACAAGATCGTATAAAAAAGGAGAAGTTATCTTTAAAGAAGGTGACGTTGGTGATTGTGCCTACCTTGTTGATAACGGTCGAGTAGAAATTCAAGTTGATAACTTAGATGGAAGTACACCAGTTGCTTTTTTAGGTGTGGGTGATATTTTCGGTGAGATGTCTATAATTGACGGTGCCGATAGGTCAGCTACAGCTGTTGCACTTGAAGATTGTGAGTTAGTGGAAGTTTCTAAAGAACAATTAAATGAAAGAATTGAAGATGCTGATCCTGTCGTTAGATTTTTATTATCAATTTTATTAAATCGAATACGAGAAAATTTGAAAGATTCTAAAGATCCTACTCGGACAAATCTTCCGGCCGAAGCGATTAGCACAAACGTGATTAATCTAGGCGACTTTAAAACAAATGTTGATGTAGTTGAAAAAATTAAATTAGAAAAAAGCCTTAAAAATGCACTAGATTCAAATGAGTTTAGAGTCCATTATCAACCAATAGTAGATCTGAAAACAAATTCTGTTTCTGGTTTTGAAGCACTTATGCGTTGGAATAATCCAGATCGAGGGATGGTAAGACCAGATATTTTTATGGGAATTGCAGAGGAAACTTCTTTGATCGTTCCCATAGGACATTGGATAATTAAAAAAACATTCAGAGATTTTGCCAAGTTAAAACAAAACTTAAAAGCTGCGAATATTATTGACCAAAAACTTTTTTTAAGTATCAATATTGCAGCTAAACAGTTTAATGACCCACACTTATTTGAAGTTTTAAATCAAACGGCAAAATATTATGGTCTTAAACCTAAAGAGATTAAACTCGAAATTACAGAAAGAGTTTTACTGGCAGGCTCTTTTGTTTTTGACTGGATCACCAAGGCCAGAAAAAAAGGCTATTCTGTGGCCCTTGATGATTTTGGAACGGGCTATTCAAGTTTAAGTTACTTGGCTAATCTAGAAGTTAATAATATTAAAATTGATAAGTCTTTTGTTGATAAAATGAGCAGAGATAAAAAATCTTTAAGTATTGTAAAATCAATAATCCATATGTCCAAAGATCTCGGCCTTTCAGTCATTGCTGAAGGTGTTGAGAGAAGAGAGGAATGGGAAGCTTTAAGAGGGCTAGGTTGTACCTTTGTGCAAGGCTACTATTATAGTAAACCGCTCCCAATGGCCGAAATCTACGACATGCTAACTGGTGTAGAGAAGAAGAAAGCAGCTTAATTGGCTTAGATTAAAAATGAGTTACTCACGTTTTCCAGTCATACACAAATCAAAAAAAATTGAAAAGATTACACAAAAGACTCTTTTAATTGTTGAGCAATGTCTGCTGCGCTAATCTTCTGACAAGCTAATAGAGCTTGTAACAAACGATATCAATATTAAAAAATAGGGAGAAAGTTATGAAGGATTTATTATTAGGGCTAACAGTTTTAATTTCTATCTCGTCATTCGCAAATAATATTAAGTACTCTAACGAAGATGGATGTTCAGTTGAGCAAGAGCAAAGAGCAAATGGTGTTGTTTTGTATGTGACTAAAGGGGATGAGAAAGAAGTGGTTGGTTACGGAAATGACTATTCTTTTGGAGATTTTAGTTACTGTGCAGAAGGTTATACAGATATTCATACTTTTGAGGGCTCTCAAGGGCTAGGTATTATGATCTCATGTAGTGGTCATGTAAATGGGCATAAAACCACTCGAGGTAGAGTTGACATTAGTATAATGGGTGAACAGCTTAGTGAAGTGAAAATCGATGGACAAATAAAAGGATTTTTTGGTTGGAAACAAGATGTTAAACTAGAATGTCTAAACCTAGTTCAAGAATAAGAGAAATAGATATAGTTAGTGATTAAGACTTTGCTAAATTTACATTGTCTTAATCATTTTGTTTCGTCGCTATCGTAGTTTCTCAGTTAAATACTCGTCATAACTAATGAATTTATCTCCAGTTAGTTGTCCGTTAATTTCAATGATTCGATCACCAACTGTTTGCATAAATTCATGGTCATGAGTGGTAAATAAAATGGTACCCTTATAACGAATGAGCCCGTCATTTACTGCTGTGATACTTTCAAGGTCAAGATGATTTGTCGGTCCATCCAGCATGACAATATTTGGTTCAGTCAGCATCATTTTTGAGAGGACACATCTTACTTTTTCACCACCGGAGAGAACGTTTGTTTTCTTTAAAGCCTCTTCGCCAGAAAAAAGCATCTTACCTAGAAATCCTCGAATATAGGTTTCCGTTTGATCCTTAGAAAATTGCCTTAGCCAATCAACAAGTGAATATTTTCCTTCGTCAAAGTATTCTGCATTGTCAGCAGGGAAGTAAGCTTGTTTAGTTGTTACTCCCCAAGTAAAAGTTCCTCTGTCTGGTTCGCTTCGCCCGGCCAAAATTTCAAAAAGAGTTGTTATGGCCTGGTCATTATCGCTTAGGAAGATAACTTTCTCACCCTTATTAATAGTAAAGCTAATATTGTCTAAAATTCTTTGACCATTTATAGACTTTGTAATTCCGCTTACTGTGAGAATATCTTTGCCTGCTTCTCGTTCTTGATCAAAGTGAATGAAAGGATATTTGCGCGTTGATTGAGGTAGATCTGTTAATTCTAATTTATCTAAT
>JABJPQ010000526.1 GCA_018663815.1 Halobacteriovoraceae bacterium
AGAAATTCAGGATTACCAATTGGGGCCGCTCCGATAAAACTGACACGGGCACTAAAATCGTAAGGAGCTCCAGGACTAGAAGCCGTTTTCCCTCCAATTTCCAAAAGAGAATCTTTAGCTCTTTGACCAGTTCCATTCGTAACAACTTTACGTAACATTGACTTTAAAGCCGATGCTGTTTTACTAGTGATGATTCTTCTGCTTAAAGCCGTATTTCCTTTTTGAGTAGGAGAATGCAAGATACCATCATTTAAGAGTGCTCCATAGGCTTGAGATAGTTCAAGCGGAGTAGTAAAAATGGCATGATATCCAATAACTAAATTGGGAGCTTGATAAATCTTATTTTCACCTTGATACTTTCTTAATATCCCTTTTGATGCACTTGGATAGTCCTCAACAATACTTCCTTTACCAAAACCGAAGCTCTCAAGACCAACAATCAATTCCTTATTTGATAATTTTTGTGAAACCTTAATATTACAAACGTTACTTGATTTTACGAGTGCATCTTCTGTTGTTAAAAATTTAAAGGGTTTGTAATCTCTGTAGCTCTTCTTACCAATTTTTAGCTTACCATTTTCACAACTATGTAAACTAGATGGCAAAGTTGCTTTTTTATCAATGGCCAAAGCAGTCAGCAGAGGCTTCATTAAAGACCAAGGTGAATATGGAACTGACAAAAAGTCATCATTTAAATCTTTACCTTCTCTAGAAAATCCTTTTGCATACAACACTTCTCCTGTCTTGGGTCTTGTAATGACCACATAGCCTTGCTTAGCGTGTGCACCCTTAACTCCTTTTACCAATAGCTCTTTCACTTCACTTGAAACGTCTTGTGGAAGATTGTCATGTTCCAAGTTTAGAGGCGGAATTCCTGAGGCAAAAGCAAATGTGGATACCACTGTTAATAAGCCAACCGAAAACACAACATGCTTTGAGTTCATTTTTTTCTTTTTAGCAATCATCTTAATTCTCCTTGAAAGTATTTGTTGCTCTTCTCTACCCAGAGAGGCCATACCAGCACAAAGATTTTTAATTACGTTTAATTCTAATGATTTTTCTGCCACTTCTAATAATGCATAAGCGTATTCTTTCTTTTTGGTTGGAAATTTTTTTGTCAATTGTTCGTCACATGAAAACTCCATGCTTTCTTTTAAATCTTTTATCCACCACCAAATCATAGGATTAAAAAAGCAGAAAGCTTTCAATATCTCAAGTAATAGGTTTAGATAAACATCACCTTGCCTAATATGTTGAAATTCATGTCTCAAAACCCACTTATACTCTTTTTTATTTATAAGATATTTAGGAAGAACTATCACAGGATACAAACCAAATAAAGTTGAAAAAGGAGATGAAACCTTTTCTCCAATAAGAATTCTAACGTGTTTATACTTTTTGAATCGATCACTCTTGCTCAAAAGGTACTGAAGATATATATATCTCGAGAAAAATGAGCCCAAAAAGAAAATGACTCCTAAGTAAAATACTTTTTTTAAAACATTAATCCAATCTATGGTCAATAATTCAGAGCTAGCCTCTAGAGTTTGAGTAAATACCGGAAGAGGTTTTAAATTACCCTCTCCCGGTAATACTGGTGGATTCAATGTTAAATCCAAATACTCTTGGGCAGAGAACTTTGCTTTTTGAATTTTTAATACTGGATTTATATATCCCAAAACTGGTGATACTAAACAGATCGTAAGCATTAAGACTGAAACATAATGATTTATTCTACCAAGCCACTTTTTGATAAAGAAAAGAGTCCCTCCTCCAACAAAAATAGAAAGATTGAGCATAAAAAAGATCCGCCAAAAATCAGTCATTTAAAATTCCAGATTCTCTAAAGCTTTTTTTACTTTCGCTATTTCTTTCTTACTTAAATTAGTGTCTTCTATAAATTGTGAAACTAAAGACTGTGGACTTGTAAATATTTGAGATAATCGATTTCCACAATACCAATCCTGAAACTTAGCTCTTGAAATATCAGGAATAAATACCAACACATTTCCATTCTTCTTGGAAATTAAATATTTTTTATTCTCTAGGGATTTGAACATTGTCGCCACTGTGGTGTAAGCTAAAGCCTTCTTCTCATTTATGAGATCACAAACTTCTCTCACAGTTGTTTCCCCTGAGTCCCATATATAATTCATAACCTCTAACTCTAGCTCTGTTAAGGCCAATCCTGTTTTTTTTGGTTTTCGTCCAGTCATAATCACCTCCCTACTATTTATTTAGTAGATCTTACTAAATAAATAGTAGAAAGCAAGAAAAATAGTTTAAACAAATAATTTTTAAAATGGATATGGTTTTTCTAAGTTAAAATAATCTCTAGATTTTTTAACTCGGCTGGACATCCATTCCCTTGAAGTCTCGTTGAGTTTGCGATCACTCAATGCTTTCATACAGTAATAATGAATTAGAATAACTCGATAGTTATAAAAATCAGGCATATGATTAAACCAAAACTCATCAATTCGGTTATGCTTGTTATATCCTTCAAGAATTGATTCTTGAACACGCTCCCAGTTTAGATTGAAACTTTCAAGTGCCCAAAGAAAAACAACAATATCATAAATAAACCAACCATAAACACAGTCATCAAAGTCAAACGACATTATTTGGTTATTTTCATCAACGTGGAAATTTCCTGTATGCAGATCCGCATGGATCAGACCATACGAATGATTATCTTTTGGAAAAGTAGAAAATAATTTATCTAAACGATTAAATTCTTCATATATTTTTCCATGCTCTGGCCTGATGAGTTTTAAAATATTCTCATGATACTCTTCCGCGTTCCATTCAGATCTTCTTTGAACTTCAGAGGGTTTATAGTCTTTGGTATAGGAATGCATTTTACCTATGATTTCCCCCCAATTACTTAATAGCTCATCGTTAAACTCTTCTTTCTCAATAATTCTTTTACCACGAGCCTCTTTGAATACTGAAACAATATACTTCTCATCACCTGACTCTACAGTTTCACAGTACTCATCACTTTTTGATTTAATTGGATGCGCGAAATCAATACCTCTGGTTTGAAGATAAAACATCCAGTCTAACTCTGATTTTACTTGTTCTATGTTTCTATGCCAGGACTCTGTTAATCGAAAATAAACTTTTGACTGGGGAGCATAATAAATATAATTCGCAACTCGCCTAATAAACACCAGCTCATCAGTAATTCCCCATAATGACTTCGACTTTTCTAATATTTTATCGTTGATATTATCCATAACAAGAATGTATCAGAAGTTTCTCGTCTTTACTGCCACTTTTCCGCCACCTAAATGTCCGAATCAATAATGAGTTTAATTAAATATCTACCGTGTTAATAACTCTCTATTTGTATAAAAGCATTTTTTAACAAAACTACTTCGACAGAGCCCCTAACCTATCTAATTTCTTTGACTCATTTTTTACAAACCACTTATCTTTGGATAATTCCTCATATGCCATTTGAAAGTATTTTTTTCTTTTTTCATCTTCTTTTGTTAATAAATAAATTTCACCTAACTCCTCATAAACGTAACCATCCTTCTTCCCAATTTTATCCCATTCTTTTATTAGGCTAAGTTGTATGACAAGAGCCTTGTCAACTTCATTCAAAGCTCTATGAGTACGAGCAACACTCCATTTGGCAATAATTATTGCTTCGGTATTCGATTTAGTTTTTCTAAACTCTAAGGCATCCTTGAAAATCTTCATGGCTTCCTTGTATTGTTTTTGCTCAAACAAAGACGATCCCCAGTTATTCAAAAGACTCCCTCTCCAGTCTTGCACCTTTGAGTCTTTAGCTTTCTTTGCTTCCTCAAGCGCAATTTCTGTCCATTTTTTCTGATCTTTAAATTTAGGCCCGGCAATAGCAAGCATATGAGCAGAGTCAACGATAAGGTGTTCGTGCTTGATGTCTTTTGAAGCTTCAAGTGCTTTCAAAAATTCTTGTACAGCCTCATTCCTCTTATTGTCGGAGTTATAAACCCTTCCTCTTTCGATATAATATCGTGCAATTGCTGTTTTCTGATTCTCTTTTAGTGATTTGTTGACTTCATCAAGCAGTTTATGTGCTTCATCAAAGCTTGATTCAATTCCCAAGGTTCTCGCTATTTGAGTTTTTAGCTCTAAAATATACTCTTCATGTGTAGAATATTTCTTAATTAAATTTTCAAAGTTTGCTCTTGATTTTTTTGTATCACCAAAGTTCCACTCCGCTCTTATATCTGGTAATTCAATTGCCATTAAGTCTACTCCTAACAAAAAGATTAATATAAAAAATAATTACTTCATCAATAACTCAACTAGGGTACCCAATATTTAATAGAAAATGCTTGTTCTACTACTGATGTCCTTGCTTTTCATCTAAGACTTGGTTAATTCTCTAGTAATTTAAAAACTGAACAGTCCCTCTAAAGACGGGGGTTTCTGGAGGATAAGGAGTTCGAAAGCCAATAATTCCCTCAGCGCATGATTTAATTCTAGAAATAATTCTATTATCTTGTTTTAATACTCTAATTAAATCATTAACTTCAGCTTTACAGCCATCCTCATCAAAATATTCTAAATCAATACTCGTGACACAATTTTTACATTCAAGGTTCATTGAATGGCTTAATTGAGGATATACCGCAGTTCCCTTTATATCAAAGTTCTTAGGTGGCAAAGAGCTCTCAGATTTCACATAATATACTTTGCCTTCAAACTCTTCGTGGACACCTTCTGGATGACCAAAACGAATCCCTGTACCTGGTACCAATTTCCCAACGGTAATTACTGTGCATTGTTCTGAATCTAAAATGAATCGTTTAGACCCATTGTTATTAATAAAAGAATTTAAGTTATTTTCACAAGTCTGCATTGTTCTTGCTTTTATCTTAATCATTTCAATGCAATCAATACAGTTATCTAAGTTTTCACCTCTTATTAGATTGTTTCTTTTTACATCTGAAATCGATCTTGACTCATTCAGAACTTCATTTGCAAGAGACTCCTCCCTTTCAATTTTTTCAATAATAGTATCATATCCTTCAACAAAGCCTTGCTGATACTCAGGGGTGACATATTCAGCAGATTGATACCCATAGACAAGCTCCTCTTTTCCAAACAGATTTGAGACCGACAAGAGAACAATAAATATTAAAGTAAATTTTTTCATTTTTTCTATACCTTCATCTGACTAATTGTTTTTGTAAATCGTATATATATTAATTCTTTCTCTTTAAGTTCCTTTCTCTTTAAGTTCCTTGCTCTTTAAGTTCCTTGCTCATCACACCTTGTTTTTTGAGCAAGAAGTTATTTATTTTTATGTCTGAGATTTGTCGCTCAGATTATTTATTAAAACCTAGAATCTTTATAATTACAGAACACTCAAGTCCATCTCTATTAAAAAAAGTAATGTCATGTGGCTCAGGGTTGTAACCAGTAACATAGGCTGAAACAAAAGCATAATTGGTTCTTTCTTGACAAAATTCCACAACTCCACTTTCTTGATAAGTCTTATATACTGCTTTTGCATACTCTAGGACCTCTGGCGAGACCTCATAATGATAATCATTAGCATAGAAATCGTACTCAATTGCATTGTCAACGTGTGCATAAGAAGGTGATGTCAGTAAAGAAAGCACTATCAATAATTTTTTCATCACAATTCCTTGTTCATTTAGGTAATGGTTTTATTTCAATCTTTTTATAATAATTCTTTGTCTTTTTATTCACTAGTCGAAAAAGACATCTTTCTCAACCATGTTTAATTTTATTTTTTTAAGTCTGAGGATTGTTGCCCGAACAGTTTTCACAATTCTAGTTATTCTAAAATAATTCTGACATTCATTAGTCCATCTCTACCACAAAAAGCATTTACTGCTACCGCACTCTTATTATTGCCTAACAACTCCACACCCTGTAAGTCCTTTGCACAAGCATCTAAAGATGAATACTTTAACCCACTAAATTTAATTACTCTATCTATTCTCTTTAGGTCTATAGCTGCTCGAGAAACCATTACACCATTGCTATCACAATATGCGTTGATAAGAGCTTCTTCTGAACGAAGTCCGTTTACTATCTGTAGCTTAGTCATACACCTATTCGCACTATAGTAATCGGCACTGCCCAACTCAATTATTGAGAGACCTGAAGCCAAGCTAGACATAGAAATAAAAGTTGCTAATCCAAAAAATAGTAATTTCATATTTTTCTCCTGCTTATCTAAGTAATGGTTTTCGTTTAACCGTTGTTTTTTAAATCTTTGTTTTGGTGACTATACACGAGACTAACGCGTCGCAAAACAAATAATGAATAGGATGTATTTCTTATAGACTTTCAAAATTGACTGTAAGGTTGCCGTTTGAGGGGGATGATTTTAGCCGAAATAACTCAAAACCAAAAGTAATCGGCTAAGGATTGATACGTGCAAACAGAGTATATTATTTGAACTTGAGATATTTTAAGCCTAAATAACTCGGCAAGAGTGCCAATTACGAAACAGAGATGTCGTTGTCAAGGTTGAATGTTAAACCAGTTGAGAAAAAGTTTTCTCGTTTAGTTTTAATGTTACTTGAAAAATAAAAGGCTAACTTTTCAATCGCTAGCCTTTGTGATTATGTTGTTTAGTTAATTACTTACTTATTAAAACACATCTCTTTAACAACATATTTAGCACCAACGACATTACCTCCAAGTTGCTTTAAATGATTATTCTGTTTTAATGGAACATTATAAGCATACTCGTTGTAATATTCTTGATATTTTTTTCCAGAAAGGCTGGAGGCAACTTCTAATAAGTTAATTGCTTCATCACATAGTGTTTCATCACTGTAATAAGCATTTGATTCACCTAATCTCCCATCTGGATTACATTGTTCTCCATTTATCCTTGTTCCGGTTGGCCATATATTTCCACCATAGAAACACCCTTGACCTGCAAAGGCAGGAGAGGTTATAAATAATAAAGTTACTATTGCCATTGTTTTTGTCATAATTTCTCCGTTTATATATTCCAATTTGTTTATATCTACAACCTTGAAATAAAATTGTTTTTCTTAGTTTACTGGATGAATGAACAAGAAAATATAGACGAAGTGAAACTTACAATAGGGTGTTAACTTTTAAACAGCAACCTAAGTTTTCAATACTTTACAAAAGTGTTTTTTTGAAATTTAAATAACATGCAAGGAATTGTAAAAGAGTTCTATACTTTAGGTGCAATTCTTTTTGTTCCACCAATTTCCGTCACCAAAGTGGTGAAACTGATTTTGCATTAATTCTTCAAACTCAGAAGCTAATATCGCTCTAACTTCATGAACACTAAATCGTAGTTTTTAAGGGAAGAAAGTTCATATTCAAAGGCTTGGGAGTACCAAGTTTATATTAGAAAAGGAAAAACTTAAGTGCGGTCCTTTTTTATCAAAACCTATGCTATACTAAATCTATGAAATTCATACTTGCATTACCACTTTGCCTAATTTTTTTTGTATCCTGAACCATCCTTAAAGCAAGTCAATACTCAACCTCAAGCTCTACATAATACGTTTCATCATTACTATCACTACGTGTAATTTCGACTCCTGCAGTTCCTTTAATTTTTACAGTTTTAGAATTTTTAAAGAACTTTTTTGTTAACCCAAAATCGTAAACATCTTCTTCTCCACCATGAATATTTTCAACGGCGCTTGCATAACTTACCTTGGCACGGATGTTATCAAGAACTTCTACACTAACAGAAAATACATCGAGATCTAAGTCGACATGTTTTGAATAAGACTTATGCTTCATAACAAATACTTGTGGCTTATATTTCATATTATCAAACATATAGACTCCTCCAACTGAAGTTGAAGTTGCATCGCTATGGTTATTATTATCTGGAACTTTGTGCACAAGAAATGCTTGCATACTTCTATCTCTTGCTAATTTAATTGCATAAGAAGTCATATTAGCAGTAGATAAATCATCGAGATCAAACCTTTCTTCACTTTCAGAATTATATCTTGTAATGGTAATTCTTGAAATTTTCAAGCCATTCTTTTTTAGCCAATCCTTAATGAAACGAATACCACCAAACTTAATGGTCAGCCGTATTCCCATAACTCCACCAAGTTCTTTTGGGTCGGACTGGTCAGTCTTTACTCCATCACTCATCTTACCTACTGTGGCAAGAAGAACAACGTCACTTAAACCTTTTTGATAATTTACATTTAGCTCTTTTACGAATGTTTCAAGATCAAAGTCATCTTCGTCAATTTCTGTAACTTTACCATCAACCGAACCTCTGAACTGGGCACTAAAACCATATTGATCTTTAGCCTCTAGGGCAATACCCGTATTATAGATAGAAATGGCCCCCTCACTTTCTAAGTCAGAGTAAGCCCCTTCCATAACTGAGGTTATTTTCGTTTCGATTTCTAAATCACTCAAATAAGAATTTTCTGCCAATAAAGAAGTTGTTAGCGTTAGTGATAAAACTAAGAGTGTCATTTTAAGCGTTTTAATAAGCACTTTTGCTTCCTCCTGGAAAGTAATAGCTTATATCACAACTCACAAACGCTACGCATTGTTTCTTTTAAACAATGTAAGCTTTACAGCGAAGATCTATTGCACAGGAGCTCCAAAATTAACCGACCGTAGGCCTTAGATGGCTCTTTATACATCTGTTATGAGTGTAATAAGTTCAACACCTTACCCTTTCTTCTCGGTACTTGCTACACTCAGCCACCTATTAGCCTACTGGAGGGTGTGTGAGTTCACTAACATTTGATCAATTAAACTTAAAACCTGAATTACTCAAAGTTCTGACTGAAATGAACTTTACAATTCCAACTGATATTCAACAGCAAGCAATTCCTGTTTTGACCACTTCAGACAAAAACTTTGTAGGCCAGGCTCAAACGGGAACAGGGAAAACGGCAGCATTTGTCATTCCCCTACTCGAAAAAATTGACCCTAGCAAAGTATCAGTGCAGGCCCTGATTTTAACCCCCACAAGAGAACTGGCGTTCCAAGTTGAAAGTGAAATTCAAAAGCTAGGTAAATATCTCAATTTAAAATCGACTTGTATTTATGGTGGGACATCATATGATAAACAAATACTCGCTCTCAAAAAAGACAAGCCTCAGATTGTCGTGGGAACACCAGGACGAGTTATCGATATGATTAAAAAGAAAATTCTTAACCTAGATAGAACTCGTTTTTGTGTACTCGATGAAGCAGATGAAATGCTAAACATGGGCTTTGCTGAAGATGTTCAAACAATTCTTGATCGTTTTAAAAGTGAAAGACAATTAATGATGTTCTCAGCAACCATGCCAAAAACTATTTTAAAAATGATTAAAAAATCATTTAATGACCATCATTTCGTAAAAGTTGAAAACAAATCACTTAGTAACGATGATATTGAACAAAAATATTTTATTGTTCGAGAAAAACATTTTAAAGAGGGATTAGCAAGGCTCATTGATAACGCTCCAAAGATGTACGGAATTGTCTTCTGTAGAACAAAACTAGAAACTAAGTCTGTTGGAGATGACTTAAAAAAACGTGGTCATCTAGTAGAGGTTCTCAATGGCGATATGGGGCAAACAGAAAGAGACCACGCCATGAAAAGTTTTAAAGATGGCAAGGTCAAAATCATGGTCTGTACTGATGTTGCGGCCAGAGGTATAGATGTTCAAAATCTTACGCATGTTTTTAACTACGGACTTCCTCGCGATAATGAAAGTTATGTTCACCGGATAGGTAGAACTGGCAGGGCCGGCATGAAAGGAAAAGCCTACACCATAGTTGGACCAAACTCTGCTTTTATTATTCGAAGCCTGGAAAAACACATTAATAAAACTATCAAACTTTCAAAACTACCTTCTGTTGAAGATCTCAAACGCAAAGTCGTTGAAAGTGAAATTGAAGGTGCACAATACATCTTAGAAGCCATAAAAAATAAAGGAGCCGATTTTAAAACAGAAGCTTCCTTTGAACTTTTTGAAAGTGAATTTAAGCACCTAAATAAAGAAGAGTTACTCAAACTTGTTTTTGTTTGGAAATTTAATAAGGTCATGCGACGTTATAATAATCTTGCTGACATTGAAGATGTGGCTAAAAAAGGCTCTAACTCTTCTAGGACAAGAGACCCAAGAAGCAGAAAGCCCCGTGATGGAGCCAACACACATCAAAAATCAAGAAGTAAGCCAGGACTAAAACCCAAACAAAGTTCAGGAAGAAAAAGTAGCTATAGATCAAGAAAAAGCTAAAAAACCGGTAATCACCACCTTGCTCACACAATTGCTTGTACTTACAGACATAAACATAATTACACGCTCGTATAATTATGCTATAATAATCCTATCTTATTCAACTAAGGGGGAAAAATGGTGGACACAAAAAGAATAAATAAGAAAGTCATCTGGGCCATAAGTATAGCAACAATTGGATTTGGCTTATTAACGCTAAAGTCTGGAGGCTTCGCTTTATTTGGCGGTGAAGCAGGTAAGCAGTTTGCTGGAGATTATGTTCCATTTGTACTGTGGTTCAATTTTTGTGCTGGTCTTTTTTATATTGCTTCAGGTGTTGGTATATTTTTTAAAAAGAGCTGGGGTGTAGACCTAGGTATAACAATAGCGAGTTTAACTGCAATTGTTTTTGCGTTATTTGGAGTTTATATACTTAGCAATGGTGCCTATGAAGTCAGAACATTAGGTGCCATGACATTTAGAACCTTATTTTGGGTTGTCATTTCCTTTTTTGCTGCAAAACAGATAAAAAGTAATTTACTAAATAAGCTAAGTTAATAATAGCTGGTGAGTCTAGCACTCACCAGAGTAATTCAACTTCTATGGGTGTAAAACAGCCCTTAAGCGCTCTCTAAATGTTTCATGACATTGAGTACAGCTTTGAACCATAACTCCATATTGCTTTGATACTTCAAGCATATCTTGTTCTTGAGCAGCAACTCCAATTGCATTAGCTGCATTATGGGCAGCATCATCAATTTCTTTAAAGAGCTTAATTTCTGCACCTAATTCTTTTTTAATTATTGCAAAGTCAGCTTTTGGCTTTGGGTGATTATTGATCCAGGCTACAGAGTCCTCAATTACTGAAAAGTCATCATAGAACATACCGTTTAAGATAATCAGAGAG
>JABJPQ010000592.1 GCA_018663815.1 Halobacteriovoraceae bacterium
AATCTAGCGCCTCCCATGACGACATATTTTAGGCTAGTCAAATCAGCACGTGAATAAACAGAGTCTTCTAGCAGCATATTAAAATTATTAACAACAGTATTTAAAAATGTGATTTTGTTTTTTTCAATTTCAAGGGCCAATATAAAAATATTTCCTGCAAATTTTGAGAAATAAAGACTAGCTCCTTTAGTCAAAAAAAGCCCAACGTCTATAAGTGAAATATCAAATGTGAAATCTGCAACTTGTAGCACTCGGTCACTTTGGTCAATATCCTTGAAGTAATTGTCACACCATTTCCAAAAGTCAGTAATGGCTCCTCTTGGTACGACAACGGCTTTAGGTTTACCCGTGCTACCTGAAGTGCATATCGTATATAAAGTATCTTGGGCATTTGATTTTAATTCGCATGCAGCAGGCGTATTCTGCTCAATAATATGAGACAGAAAATCCATTGTTATTAATTGTTCAAAGCCAGATTCATCTTTGATCTGATCAATTCTATTTTGAGGATAATTTTCACGTATTGGAACGTATGCCACACCACTTTCCATACAAGCGAGTATTGTCATTAAATAGTATGGGTTTTTTGGTAGCTTTATGCCAATGGGGGCTGAGCTGCGGTGATGGGTAGATAAATAATTCCTCAGAGCTTTGTATTCATCTCTAAATTTTTCAACATTTGTAATGTTGCCTTCTGAGTCATATATCCCGAATGAATTTTCAAAAATTCTGTGTCTAATTAATTCTTTGATATCCATGGCTATAAGTTACTTTATGGAAGGCTATATATCAATTATATTTTATTGCTGCTTTGACAGATATAGTGATAAGTTAAGCTTATTATTAAGTAAAATTATTGTTGGAATTGGTATGTTATATAATTGCTTGGAAGCGTGGAATGAACTAGGGGAGATGATAAATACTTATCTTCAAGAAAACTTAGATCCAGCTACTCCTGTAATTAATTATCAATCTGCAAAAGAGTTAAAAAGTACTTTAAAGCTAAGGTTAGATAATATTGGCTCTGACAGACAAGCAGTTATGGCCGAAGTTCAAAATTATCTAAAATATAGTGTCAGAACAACTCACCCCCAATTTAATAATCAACTTAATGGTGGGTTTAATATTGAGGCTTTAATTGGCGAGGTTGTGTCCTTTATAACCAATACATCAATGGCCACTTTTGAAATTGCGCCTGTGGCAACGCTTATAGAGACAAAACTTATCAATGAATTGAACGATAAGATTGGTTATACCAACGGTGGCGGCTTAATGGTTACAGGGGGAAGCAATGCTAATATGCTAGCTATCCACTGCGCTCGAAATAGCCATATAGCTGATGTTAAGTTTAAGGGAAACCAACAGTTCAATCCATGTGTTTTTGTCTCAGAAGAGGCCCATTATTCCTTTAAAAAGGCTGTTATGCTTATGGGCATTGGTCTAGATAATTTAATATTAATAAAAAGTGATAGAGAGGGAAAAATGAGCTCGTCTGATTTAGAGGCTAAGATATTAGCAGCTAAAGCAGATGGAAAAACGCCAATTATGATTGCTTCGACATTTGGAACCACTGTTAAAGGCGCATTGGATCCAATTAGGGAAAATCAAGAAATAGCAGAAAAGCATCATCTTTGGCACCATATTGATGGTGCATGGGGAGGAGCTGCTTTGTTTTCTCAAAAAATTGGGGATAGGCTACAAGATGCACATAAAGCAGATTCTTTTACCTTTGATGCACATAAATTATTTGGAACAGGTTTAATAACATCTTTTTTACTTACTAAAAGAGAGGGAGTTATTAAAGCGGCTAATAGTGGTGGGGGCAGCGAATACCTCTTTCATCATTATGAGAATGCTGATTTCGATACAGGGCCATCATCTTTGCAGTGTGGGCGTAAGGTCGATTCGTTAAAATTTTGGTTAACTTGGAAGTCTTTGGGGCATGCTGGTTTAACTAAATTCATTGATGAACAACTTGAAAAAGTGAGCTTCTTTAGAAATTTTATTTTGGAACATCCTCGGCTAAAACTTGTTTGTGAACCAGAATATTTAAATATTTGTTTTCAAGTTATTCCTAAAAATAGTTCATTGGAAATAAATCAATACAATCTTGATTTAAGATTTGAAATGGTAAAGACGGGACGTTTTTTAGTGAATTACTCTTCTGATAAAGATGGCACGCTCTTTTTTCGTCATGTTTTTTGTAATAATGCGACTACGAATGAAGATCTGGAATATTTTTTAACTGAATTGTTAAAACTTGCCCAATACTAGAATGAATCGCAAACATAAAAGCCAGTTAATCCAAGACCAATTGCTTGCTTCTTTATATTAAACTTAAGCTTTTGATACAATTCTTCATCATCATTGTGTTGACATGATTTTTCAGTAATTTCTTGAAACTCATCTCTAGAAAATTGAAATGCATGTGCATTTAAAATAAGAGAAAGTGCTGATGTATAATTTTTTGATATTCCGTGATGGAAAACAGAAATGATTTTTTCTCGAGGATAAGACCCAAGCTTGAAGGCTTGTAATAAGCTTGCGGCAAGGATCTCGTCATCTTGTTTTTTTATTTCATGTAATATTGAGTCTTTTTCACTGCCTTGTAAATTTCGTCCAAATAACTCTTTCATATTGGAGAGATAGACTTCTTGGTCCTTAGCCGTGAGTAATTGAAAAAGTTCTTTTTTATTTAGCCTAGAGAGTTTTTCTTGCAAATTACGATTAAAGTTAAATTTACTTATAGGCTCTAGGTTTTTTGAGCTTATAGGTATAAGTTTCTTATCTGTTTTTAATATTACCGATTTTGTGGTGATAGGATCATTGTTAGAGATAAAGTCTTGCTGTTGAGATTTTTTCTGAAAAGCCCAAGTAATTATTATGGTAAAAAAAATGAAACTTATTAGTTTTTTCATTTGTTTAGTACCATAGTTAAATTGATATACTCAGCACTAACCCAACCTGTAATGGGGTTTATATCGGTTGTTTCAATTTTGTACCACTCTCGTTCCTTGCCTTGTGGTGACTCTGTAATTTCTGATGCTGTAACTTTTATTAGTTGATTTAGATAAAGCCTTTTCATAGTGTCGACTCCGCGCTTAGAGGGCACTTCTCTTACCTTAAGACTTGTGGCAGTCACTGTCCCAAGCGCAAGGTCACCACTTGTATAATAATCAATTTTTGCTAAATTTTCTAACGAAGTAATATTAATGAAAAATTCATCTTCTTTAGATAGACAATCATTGTGAGGGGCAACTCTACGTTCTTTTATTTTAATCTGTGTTCTATCAAGGTATATCCAGCCTTTTTCTCCATTCGTAAACTCTAGGAATGCCCAATTTTTAATTTTTGAAATTAACTTTGCCGTTAGATTGAGATCTTCCCATTTGAATAATAGTTTTGCCGATTTTTTGTGGTCACTCCTGACATTGCGAGATTTCTTTTTATTTTTATACTTCTTTTTTAGATGAACATAAGTTTGAGTATTATTAAGTTCGACAATATTGTCTTGGTGCGGAACTTTAACCTTTATAAAAAGATCATTTTTCTTTGTTTTTTGATTATAGATAGATTGTAGGTTGTTTCGTGTGGTCAATGCTTCCAGTTTTGCACCTCCTTGAACCGTTCCACACTGAGTTTGTATTGAGTTTATTGAAGGACCATACACAGTATTTCTTTTTTCTTTTGTAATGTGACTTGGAGCATACCTAGGAGCTTCTGGCTTTTCAAATGCAAGAGAAGTCTGAGTATTAGTCTCTTCTAGTAATTTATTTAGAGAGGTATTTCTCTCTTTACCACCAAGATATATAGCTTTGAAGTTATGAGTAATTTCATCATAAACTTTTCTCTCAAGTGAGTCCTCAGGTAAGTATTTCTGAAATGGATTGTCTTTTTTGTGAATTACATTATCTAGTGCTCTCTTAAATTCAACGACAGCAGCGTTTGTTTTGTTTTTATCAAAACGGCAAGCGCTTGTGGGGCCATGTGATCCTTGGTTGTAGACATCCCAGCTAGATTTGATAAGAGAATAATAGAGCTTTTCCTTACCATTTTTAAACGGGCTTTTTGAAAAGTCACAATTTTTATAACGTTTATTTATTTGAGATCGAATATATCTGAATCCCCCATTTCTCCTTGGGCTAGGAGTTCGAGCCGAATAAAGATAATTTAAGCCATACTCAATTGATTTAAATACATTTAAGTAATATTCAGGGAGAACCGTGTGAGGATGAAAAAGGTAATTGAGTTGCATTATACCGTAGTCAGAGTAGTCATTGCTTCCCATAACTTGAATAACTTTTTCTTCAAAAGAAAAATACCTACAATCAGGAAATATAATGGGATATTTATTGCGATAGTTATCTTTTAATAATGAATTTGCGACATTCGGTATTTTATTGTGGTTTAACTGATTATAAATATCTGTACAATGTTGTCCGTAGCGTTCCCTAAATTGATTTAATGTACTTTCATGGTAAGGAACAGTTAAGGCCGCAATAAGAAAACTATAATAAGTGTAGTTATCATTTTTTCCTTCTTCATAAACTTCTTGGGCGATTTTGTCAGCTGTGTTTATGATTTTTCTAAATATTGTTTGGGTGTACTCAGCACTATTACCATCTTTTAGAATAGGACCAATAGGTTGTATGTCTTGTGAAAGAGTAAACCATCTCGCAAAACCAATGTATAAGTAATAGGGTTGTTTTATTTCTAATGCTAAAGCATTTAGAGATATGGAAAAAACTAATATTAATTTAAGTAAATTACTAATGTTCATAGGTTATATAGAAGCAAGTGTGCTGCCAAAATAGAAATTAATCTTATCCTGATTTTAGTTACTTGGAGAGCTCAGTTTTATTTTTTTATACAAGTGAATAATGTTTGTATACCAAACTCAACCTAATAAGTTTATTTTGGCCTAAGCAGTGCAATTAGCTAAATTTATTAATCTAAATGACAACGTTCGTGAAATTAGTTACTAATAGAGATCATAAAATATTAAAAAGCGAAGTAAATGATGAAAAACTTGGAAGATTTGAGAAATATCGGGATCATGGCGCATATTGATGCTGGTAAAACTACTACAACAGAAAGAATACTTTATTATACGGGTGTAAATTATAAAATTGGTGAAGTCCATGATGGAACTGCAACTATGGATTGGATGGTTCAGGAGCAAGAGCGTGGAATAACGATTACTTCGGCAGCAACAACATGCATGTGGAACAAGAAAAAAATAAATATTATCGAT
>JABJPQ010000594.1 GCA_018663815.1 Halobacteriovoraceae bacterium
AAAATTTTTTTATTATATTAGTAAAGCAGAAAAGATAAATACAGACCCAAAGTATGCCTATCTGATTAATACTAAGCTAGCAGATTTTTACTATAATGAACAAAAATATAAAGAAGCTATTCAGTATTACAAAAAATTACTTAAAAATAAAAAAAATGGGTGGATTACAAAGCATTATTATAATTTAGCATGGTCATTGCTTAAGGTGGATAAGTACGATGAAGCAGTCAAGAACTTAAAACGAGCCTATATTTATGAGCTTAAACCAGGGTATTTTAAAATCGGTGATCAAATTATTGACTCTTTATTATTGTTTTTTGCTTACTCTGACAGAACACAAGAAGGGATAAAGTACTTTGATAAAGTTAAAATATCTTCATTTAAAAATTTAATTAAGTATTTGCACTACGTGTTTGAACATGGAAAAAAGAAAAATATAAAATTCGTACTAAAAAGAATTGAAAAAATAAACTTAACGCCCAGTCAAAGTTTTGTTCTTTTATCAAAAAGGGTTGTTGCTTATCGAGCATTGAAAATGTTTAAATCATTGCAGGTTAAGTTTGATCTGTTTAGACGAAAATACCTGAAATTTAATATGTCCAAGGTCAAGTTAGATACTAGGCGTGAACTTGTTAAGGCGATTAAGGGTTACACTGGATATCTTCAAGAGTTAATTAAGTCCAAAAGACTTATTAAAGAGAGTAGAAAGAAAACATATATTAAATATATTGCAAATAATTTTAATGTATTAAAGTTGATAGACCCTAAAAATACAGTTGAATACACGTATTATGAGGGAGAAACATACTTTTCTGTTCAAAAGTTTAAGACGTCGGCGAGCGTTTACTCATCAGGAATAAGACACTTACAGTTAAGCAAAAAAAAGCGTCATAAGTTTTTAGATAAAACCTTTGAATCTCTTTTTAAGTCAATTGAAAATCAGAAAAAACCTTCATCTAAATCGCTATTATTTGCTTATACAGCATATTTAGGTTTTTATCCAAAGGGTAAAAAAGCAAGAACAATTTACCAACGATTGATTAATCTCTATAGAGTCACTGGTAAAGAAAATAAAATGTTTAAAGTGCTTAGGGCGTATAATAAGTACTATCCAAAGGATGTTAAGCTTCAAAAAAATATGTATAAACATGTGTTAAATAAGTATATCAGCATGAAAAATCTTAGGGCCCTAGACGAGCTTAAATCTTTAATTGATAAAGGTTTTTTAGGGTTCACTCTGAAGGAATCGTTAAAATTATCAAAAATTATTACACAGATTCATTTTTCAAGTTTCGAAGATCTCGCCAAGAGAGGCAAGTTTAAAGAGGCTATCGCAGGCTTTTATCAATTATATTTAAATAAAAAAAACATGTATTCACTACGAGTCGATGCTTTAAGAAAAAAAATGTTCTACGAAAATAAGCAGTATCACTATGAAGATTTGGCGAAGACATTACATGTAGCATTGAAGTTTTATAAATTGAAAAAGAAAGAAGAGTTCGGCGAAGAGTTTCTATACTATGCTCAAAATATTTGCGTAGGTGATTTACATAAGGAATGTACATCCCTGTTAAGGGCATACAAAAAAGACAAAACAATAAAATTAACTAGGGGCTTGCAAAGTCTTTACTTTAAGCTTGCATCTGCAACAACACTAAGTAATGAGAATGTGTATCGATTAGCTTCAAACGATGCAGAAAGAAATTATGGATTTAAACTTCTGATGATTCGAGACGGTGCTTACACATCAAAAGTTTATAACCAATATTATAAAAACCCTAAGATGAAGGGTGTTATTGATGAAACAATAAATAAGAAAGTACTTCATATTTTTTATAGATCGCTAAGCTTTGATCGAGTGAAGCATTTCGTAAATAAGTTATCAATTAAATCAATAAAAAATAAGCATTTGAAGGTTATAAATACAATGAATAAGCTTAGGAGAGAGGTGAGGTTTTCATTACCTGACACTCCCGAAGGCGACGAAATGACAGAAAAGATTTTTATGAGCTTTGGTCAGCAGGTAGAGACAGGAGCACAGGCATTGTTTACTAAACTTAATGGCATCTTAAATAGAGCTGATCCTAATTATTTACCGTTTATTTCCTCATTGGTTGTTAATAGGTTTGAAGAAGAGCTTGTGAAGTTTAAAAAGTTTATTCCGGTTTCAAAAAATGCTGATTTGGAGGCCGCTATGTCTGATGCAGTTACAAGCTTTCATAAAAGTTTTGATCAAAAACTCATTGAGTATAGATCTTTATATTTTAAATCCTTGAAAAAAACGGAACATGGAAGCGGAGTGAAGGTCTATGCTAGTGAAACAATTAAGGCTCCACTTGGTGATGTCGTGGGAGGGCTAATCTTATGGCAAGAATAGCACTGGTTTTATTTGCTCTTTTACTGGCATCATGCTCATCAACTAAAGAGGTAAAGTCTGTTCCAATGAGTGCCACGCTAAAGGCAAAGTTATACGCTAATCAAAACCTTGTTGAAAGTATCTCCTCACTTAAAGATAAAGTTTTTGTTGGTTACGAAAACAAATACTGTCTAATGAATTGGGGAGAGGCAGTTTATAAATATAAAGATGAACTTAGAAGAACGTCTAAAACAAAAAGAAGAATAAAGCTTTGGTTTGATCTTGCGAATTGCTACAATTATGTTGGTGATTTTGGTAAGTCACTTTATTACTATGATCTGATTCAAGGCGTAGGCTCAACCAATCAAAAAATGCTTTCAATGATAAGTTTTAATATTGGACAAATTCTGGAGCTAAATCATCAGGATGTTTCAGCTTATTCATTTTATCAGGATTCACTTAAAAAAGGTGATAAGAGTCGGTTAAGTTTGTTAAAGTTAGCTTTTCTTGACTATAAACAGCACGAATATGAGCAGAGCCTGAAGCATTTAAATAAATTACGTAAGTATTATCCGCGGAGTAATTTAGTCAACTTTTTAATCGGAGTGAATTATATTCATTTAGATAGTAAAAGTGAGAATATTAATAAAGTTTTGAAAAGAATCGACGAAAAGTATGTAGGTAGAAATTTATTAGCTATGGCATTGGACGTAACTAATAAGAAATTTGCAAAAGACTTAGAAGTCGATTTGAAAAATCTAGATGTAGAGTTTAAGCTCCACATTGATTTTAAAAAATATCTTCTGAGTCGTCTTGGAAGATGATTTATGGTTCAAAAAAAATTTGAATTGATTATTACAAGCAACGATATTCAAGAAATATTAGCGGTTGGTGATACCCCAATTCTAGTAGGCTCTCTTGATCATTGTTCAATCAAGATATCTGGCGATGAACCCGCCATTAAAGCTGTTATCGAAAAAGAGGATGACTGCCTTGCATTTACAATTTATGATAATAAATATCCTATAATCATAAAGGGTAAGAAATACAAAACTGCAAAAATTAATAATCCATCGTTTATTAAGCTTGGCAGTATTGACATTATTATTAATGTTGAAGAAGTTGCTATAAAAGAAACTTTACCGTTAGATGATAATGAGACTGATGATGAAGTCTTTTCGGATTACTCAGATGTGTCAATCAAAAATCCTTTTCCTGTTTCCATCCCAAAAACAATTGAAAACTCTATTAATGAAAAGCCTGATTTACCAAAAGTATCAG
>JABJPQ010000222.1 GCA_018663815.1 Halobacteriovoraceae bacterium
AAGTCCTCACTGTAGTTTTTATAGCTTCTCACTTTTTTTCCAATCGCCCCCTTTGAAATCTTAATTCGCTCCGCTCATCAAGATTTCAAAGGTTTATATTAAAATAAAATCTCAGGTTCCAACTTTCCTAACATAGGGGGCAATGAGCTGCCCAAAAGTATCTAAAAAAGATTATCAAAGTATTAAAGAAGAAATAAAAAATGGTAAATCAGACAAAAACTTAGCCGCAATCCCATCAAAAAAAGAAATTGATGAGTTGATTACAACACAGAGGAATGGAATAAAAAGACTAGTCTTTCCCTTTTTTCTGGGAATAAATGCATATTTTCTAAATCGAATCCATCATGAAGCAGACGAACAATCAACAAAGAACCTAGTATATGCTTCCATGATAGGTACTTTTGCTACCATGTATTATGATTATGAAAATATCTTTAATGATGAAGATCCTCCATGGGTAGATTTTTCTGTAATACCAACCGAGATATCAAAAAGTATTGTTCCAATGAGCACTGTAACTTTCAGATTTTGATTTAGTTTTAATCCTGTACCTATATCTGTAATCAATATGCTCATAAATATACCCCATTAAAAAGCCCAGAGGGTAAATCTGGATTTTTTAAAATTCTTAAAAGAGACTTCGTGCCCAAGTGGACGACTTTCGAACTGCGGTATTTGTAAGTATATAAAATCACGGTTAGCGAACAATACCCACTACCCAAATCAAAAAAATTGTCCTAATAAAAAGAACGGAGTTAAATCAATATGGATAAGAAAAAATTAAAAGAAGAACTAAAAGACCTAGGCAGAGAGCTAAAGTACACACTAAGTCAAAATGACCTCTACTGTGTAAACGAGCTAGACAATTCCATCGAGCACCAAATTGACTCTCTAATTTATTCTATTTCATACATGATTAGATGCAAATACTCACCAAGGAGATTTTATTACTTCTATTTCTACTCCCTCACTCTTCCTTTTACAATTTCATTAAACCTCATAAAAGCACTTCTTTGCTTAATTAACCAAACAACCTTTTCTCCGTGCTTCGATATTCCCGATGACGCACAAATGGCAGGAAGCATTGGGCGACATAAAATTCAAATCTACAGTAACGACCACCCCCCACCACACTTCCACATAAAGTCCGACGGGTACAACCTCAAATTCTCCATTGCTGACTGCTCAATACTGACAAAAAGTGGTTACAAAAGAAGTTGTCTAAAGGGAAGTGAGTATAAAAAAATAAAGGTTTGGCACAAGCAAAATAGGAAAAAACTAAATGCTATTTGGGATAAATTCCACAAAAACAAATAACAATACCGTCAGCAGCGGCAGCTTAACTATCTGAAAGTATGTATACTCTACACCCGATATTGACTTGTCACAGCATCAATGAGAGACCTATACCATGGAACCTGTAACACACCTAGAGCAGCACAGAGAGACCAAAAACCAAGACTTGCTGGACATGCACTCTCTTATATCAATTCTTGAAAATACCATTGAATCTCTCGAAAGAATAGATCACATGAGTGAAGCTACCAATATAAAGACCCTGCTCAAAGATAAATTGTCTAACCTACATCCTTCTTCTTAGCGGTAACATCCAAAAATAAGCTAGAATGTATTTTTTCAATCTCATCAAGTTTTTTTATCTTAATTTCACTTAGCGAATCAACTACTGTTGCCCTTTCTTTTATCTGTATCCAAAGGTTACTTTTAAAAATATCTGAAGCCTTGTTATAAACAACAAAATCACCATCGTTCAACAAGTTGATTCTCAAGATTGAGTCCTTATCACTATTTAAATCCCTCGCCAAAGATGTAAATTTTTTCAATGGAATTGGAAGTATTTCGAATAAGCTCTGAGAGTATTTTTCTAAAAGCTCCCCTTTCTTTTCCTTATGTTCACTGGAGAAATAAAGTGATTGAAAGTGCTTTTTAGGTTTTATCCTGTAGAAATAAAGTAATGCCTTGAGATTATCATCACTAATTTCTTTAACGTTTTTAATAGATTTTATATATATCCTAATACTTTCATCGACTTGATCATCATTTGCAAAAACGTACTCTCTCCAACTAGAGGTCAGTTTTTCGACTCGACTGGTAATGTTAAGTTTTTTAATACAATTTATTAAAAGGTCACCATAGTAACAATGTTCCCAATGAAGATAGACTCTATCAAACATCATTTTCCTACTAATCAAGACTTGGTCTATCGAACTAATAGCATTTTTCTTTAATTCAATAAAAAACTCTCCGTTCTTATCTGAGTTAATCTGAATTGAATTTAAAATGTGATTAAAATCTATAGCTGAAATCTTTATTCCACAAGACAATGAATCTCTTTGCAAGTAATCAATCCTATCGGCATCAATGTCACTTGAAAGAATTGCCTTTAAAACTCCTAACAAAGAGTCTTTACTCCCTCCTCCAATGTGCTCTGATACCCTTTCAAGTAACTCACTAAACTTTCTCGACGGCTCAAAGTTGCTATCC
>JABJPQ010000597.1 GCA_018663815.1 Halobacteriovoraceae bacterium
AAATCAAGATGGTGTGATCAGCAATTCGATTAAAGTCTTTGCCACTGAAAGGATAAGAACAGATGCCGTATATATGGTACATGGTTTTGGCCATCGTGCTAATAAGTTAAGCCGTGCTAATGGAGCCGGCGCTGATGATCAACAGTTATGCACTAAAGTTTTAGTTGATCCCATTATGGGATCAACCAGTTTTAGAACAAACTTTGTTACTTTTGAAGTTTAGGTAGGAATAAAAAATGATAAAAAAACGTTATGCCATGGTGATTGATACAAGAACTTGCATTGGTTGTGCTGATTGTGTCGTTGCCTGTAAAATAGAAAATAAAGTTCCCGAAGGTTACAATAGAGATTGGATTACAGAGGAAACCATTGGCAAATTTCCAAATCTTAGTATGGAAATTAAGAGTCAAAGATGTAATCACTGTGAAAATCCTCCTTGTGTTCACACTTGTCCAACGGGAGCCAGCCATATTAAATTAAACACAAATATCACACTGGTTGATCCTGATCTATGTACTGGGTGTAAAGCATGTATCGCAGCTTGCCCTTATGATGCTCGATTTGTGCATCCGGAGGGTTATGTAAGCAAATGTACTTTTTGTGATCATAGATTAGACAAAGGACTTGGACCTGCTTGTGTTGAAAGTTGCCCTACTCATTGCATGTACTTTGGAAATCTTAACAATCCTTTTAGTAAAGTATCTCGTTTACTAAGATCAAGAAAGTGGAAAGTCATCGATCCTGAAATAGGAACTGAGCCGATGGTTTATTATTTATTATAAGGAATACAATGGATACTAGAGAAATAATTATAACTTCAAATAAACATAACCACCTCATTGAGCCTCAATTACATATTTGGGGCTGGGAAGTTCCCGTCTATCTTTTCTTTGGAGGACTTGCAGCAGGAATTATTCTCGTAACAGCGATGGCCATTATTTACGATAAGAAAAAAGAGCTCCCCTATTCGTATAATAAGCTCGTCATATTTGCACCGACACTTCTATCAGTGGGAATGCTCGCTCTTTTTATGGATTTAGAGTATAAATTGCATGTCTTTAGATTCTACACCACCTTTCAAATCACCAGCCCAATGTCTTGGGGCTCATGGATATTAATGATTTTTTATCCGGCCAGTATTTTACTTACGCTGGGAACGATAAAAGAGGGTTGGCCAAAGGTTTATCAACTTATTAAGGAAATCTCTTATGTGAATTTATTAGTTACATTTAGTGAGAAAAACCTTTTAAAGGTTGCCTATATTGCAATTCCTATTGGTTCAGCGCTTGGAGTTTATACAGGTATTCTTCTCTCTGCTTATGTTGCGCGACCTTTTTGGAACTCCTCTTTGATTGGACCGATATTCTTGGTTTCAGGTATATCCACCGGATTAGCCTTGGTACTACTTCTGACTAAAGACAAGTATGAGCATCACTTTATTTCCAAAATTGATTTTGGATTAATAATATTAGAGGTATGCCTTGTCGGACTTTTTATAATCTCCATGCTCTCTTCTTCTGAAAAATCACTTGAATCAATCCAGTTAATCTTAGGTGGTGAGCTGACAACTCAGTTTTGGGTTTTCTTTATTGGGGTTGGCTTGCTTACGCCACTCATACTTGAATTTATAGAATTGAAAGGAAAATACGTTCCCAAAAAACTGCCTGCACTTTTAGTGCTATTTGGTGGTTTAATGTTTCGATTTGTCATGGTCTCTGGCGGGCAAATTTCAACTTGGGTGAGTAAATAACAAGGATAAAAAATGAACTTATTAACAAAAGCAAATTACTTAAAGCCTTATATTGCAGGAATTGGATTAGGTTTTGTTTTACTTGCGGCATTTTATGTATCAGGTAGTGGTTTAGGTGCTTCTGGTGCCATGATGAGAACCGTTGTAACGGTAGAAAAAGTTATCTCTCAGTCTCATGTAGATAATAATATTTATCTCGCAAACTATGGTGGTGGAGATAAAAACCCCATGGATGCTTGGCTAGTTTTTGAAGTGATTGGTGTTTTAATCGGTGGTCTCTTTTCAGGAATACTCGGTGGGCGTATAAAGGTGGAAACAAATCATGGACCAAGAATAAACAAAAAAAGAAGACTCTATTTCGCCTTTGCTGGTGGTGCATTATTTGGTGCGGGCGCGCGAATAGCAAGGGGTTGTACCTCTGGCATTGCACTCTCCGGAGGAGCAACACTAGCGTTGGGAAGTTGGATTACCATGATGTGTATTTTTATTGGAG
>JABJPQ010000677.1 GCA_018663815.1 Halobacteriovoraceae bacterium
CTCTCTCACCCAAACCCGATTGTGAAGTTCTCTCCCAGGCTCTTCTTAAATCTCGCCTCTATCACCAATATAATGACTGTCCGTCGCGAGTTGGTAATGATGCTGTTACAAGCTTTGCCCGAGTTCTAAGTCACTTTGGTGATTACGACCTTCCCCCAGATATCCACTGTGAAACAAGTTCCACATATCCATTTGCAAAATTCAGTGAGGAATTCTCAGAGTTTCAAACCTGGCAGGTGAATTTATGCTTTATCAACAAAATTAATCAAAATAAAAAAGTTTGTTATCCTGTACTCTATGATCATATCAAAGGTGAAAAAATCTCTCTTGCCGAAACAATTAAAAAGCTCGTTTATCGACTAAAAGGACATTCCGCCAGTAGTTGTAAAATTATTACAGCAAGTGAATACAAACCAGAGCTTTTAAAATACAAGAACGGCTGCCATATAATTAAAGATCCAATGCAATGTTCAGGTGTTAAGTGTACTTTTAAAGTAATGCTTAATGAAAGTGAATTTACAAATTATACTTCAGAGTCAAAACTTGCTTTTAATCTTTTTCCAGTGGACTTCACGAACCAGAATAAATCATTAAAAAATATTTACCAACGAGCCAAGCAAAGAACTTTCAAAAGAATTATTAATGTCACCTCTTTTATAAATACATTTAACCAACATAAAAAATCAATTTTCTTGGGTCTCGGTTGTGCAGAGGAGATTTATCCTGCGCACTTTCAAAGACAGGCACTAAATCAATGCTCTCCACTTCCATTCATTGTTGACGGATACTTTAAAGACCAAGATACTTACTCGCTTATAACCAGAACATCCATAGATCAAATTCAAGCTCCTAGAATTATTCCTTGGACCCAACTTTTTTCAGCACTTAAACATTATCAAAAGTTACATCCTAAGAATGAATGGAGCTTTCATGCGATTTACTAGCCTCTTATTATGCCTTATTCCATTTAATCTTTGTGCTCAAGCGCAATTTATCACCAAGCAAGAGTTAAATAAGGTTCGTTATATTTCTAAAGATGGCAAAACAACTTACTATCAAAATAACTCAGGTAAGTTACAATTTAGTACTAATTATAATTTCCATACTCTTTTAAAAAAGGTGAATAATACTCAGTACCTCGTTTATGCTTCAGTTGAACAACAACGAATTTTAATAAGTGCAGATGAATCTCACTTTTCTTCCATGGACCTTGGTAAAAACAAAGATATTTTTATCGCAGAGCTAGGAACTAAAAAAGCCCCCCAACTCCTAGGCAAAGGGGTTCATCCAGCTCTTCATCTAAAAGACAATTGGGCCAGCTTCTATGATAGGGTAAGCCGCAAAATTATTATTAAGAATCTCGTTTCCAAAGAATACAAAACAAGAGAGATCAAACTTTCCAGTAAAAAAAATTTTTATTTTACTCCTACCGTTATGATGATCACTCCAAATGATGTTATTTATACTGATATCAATAAAGATGGATACATGGCCTTACTCATTTATTCTTTTATTGATAAAAGTTTCCAAACGATCTATAAGACGACACTTCCTGGCCATAATCTTAATTTTTGTCGCTTGAAAGAAAAAGTCTATCTAGGGGAATTTTCATTTGATGGTATGTTATCAAATTCATCAATACTAAGTTTTGACCTTTTTAATAACCCCAAATTTGAAAAAATCACTTCTATATATACGAGTGAGCTCCCTGACATTGGAAACTTGCACTGCCTTAACGATAAGCTTTATTTTATTAAAACAATTGATTACAATAAAAAATTAAATCGTAAAACGACAGAAGTTGCCACTATCGATACTAAGACAAATAATTTAGAATTATTAAGTCAGCTAAAATATGTCAACCAGATTATTGTACTTGGTAACCTTGTTTTGACCTCTTACAAAGATAAGTATTATCTCATTGCAGGAAAAAAATCACTCTTTGATGATAGGCTTGAAAAAGGTTCAGCAAAATGAAACTTATCATCGCCATTGCCATTGCCATAAGTTTTACTCTATTTAGTATTCATGCAAAGGATAAAAGCCTCATCACAGATAACTTAGCTACGAATGAAACTACTTCGCCTTACCTACTCACATTAATGATACAACATTTACAGGCATCTCAGATTTCAGCTAAAGATGCGCGACAGCTCCAAGAAAAAATAATCTCGATAAACCATAGCCTTCAGTTTGTAAGTAAAGTTAACCTTACCTTTTTTATTACCTCTGAAATGCATAAGTTTATTTTAAATTATAAATTTTTAAACTCAATCAAAACGGAAGTAATTATTCCTTCCCATATCATTGCAATGCAAAACAAGTTTAAAAAAAATACCCTCCTATATTCTTCATTTGCAAAATTTATTATTGATAGTGTTCAAAAAGATTTTCTTATTTTTTTACCTAATGATTTTTTGAAAAACTATCAAAACATTTCCTCAGCTGCCTCTCGAAATCATAAAAAAGTAGCTCAGTTACGTAAAGTGGTTAAATTTTCAGGTCCATGGGTCAAAAAAATTACTACTCTTCCCGTTAAAGACTTCAACCTTCTTTGTACAACAATCATTCTTGATTTCTTCAACCACCTTGAGCAGCAAGTAAAAATATTTCCTCACCAAATACGAAGTTACAATCAAAAAGAACACCCTCCAATTTTTATTGGCATAAAATCAGTTCAGTCAGTTGACAAAGATCCAGCTGATAATTCTAAAGCAAACTCCCCTCCTACAGACATGGCTAAAAAGAATGCCAAAAAGGATCTGAAAGAGCTTAAAAAGATGGATCCTATTGCCCCTACAAAAGATATTGATAAGCTTCTCCAGCAAATTGACTAGTTTTTTAATTATTTCCATTGATTCTGCTGCTTATAAATTAACAATATCCAATAAATTTGTTACAAAATAAGACTGAAACGAAGGAAATAACTCATGACACCAAACAAGAGAGCCTATAAAGGTTGTAGAGATTTTTTACCGGCCCAAATGCGTGTCAGAGACTACCTATTTAATCAAATGAAAAAAACGGCAGACTCATTTGCCTACGAAGCCTATGATGGGCCTCTCTTAGAAGAAGTTGACCTTTACCGAGCAAAATCTGGTGAGGAACTAATAAATGATCAAATATATTCATTTATAGATCGCGGAAATCGAGAGGTTGCTATTCGTCCAGAGATGACACCTACACTAGCTAGAATGGTAGCCGGAATCCATAAACAAGTTGCAAAACCTCTTCGTTGGTATTCAATTCCAAATCTAATGAGGTATGAAAAACCTCAACGGGGAAGAGTTAGAGAGCATTGGCAATTCAATGTTGATATTTTTGGTGCTCCAACAAACCTTGGTGAAATTGAAATAATAAATGTCATTATTCATTTTTTCACTAGCTTTGGTGCAGATGCTTCAATGTTCTCACTAAACCTAAATGACAGAAGATTTGTAGACGCAGTTTTCACTCAGCTTTTAAAACTTGAGAAAGAAGATGCTTACAAACTATACAAGGTTCTAGATAAATCAAAAAAAATCTCCGTTGAAAAACTCGATACCATGATCTCAGAAATTATCTCTGAAAAAACTAAGCAAGACTTATTTAAAGAATATTTAGCGTTGGCTAATTTTGATGATCTCGTTCGCTTTGTTGATAAGAACAAACTACAGGAGTTTTGTGCTGAGTTTTATGAGTTTACAACACTTCTAAACGAACTCTCCCTCACTAAATATGTACAATATGATCCTACAATTGTTCGAGGGCTAGATTATTATACCGGAATTGTCTTTGAGATATTTGATAAGCATCCCGATAATAATAGGGCCATTGCAGGTGGTGGTGCCTACGCTAATCTTTTGCAAATTTTTAATGAAGCTCCCCTGGCCGGTGTTGGTTTTGGATTAGGAGACGTCACCCTAAAGGACTTTTTAGAATCACATAAATTACTACCTAATCTTAATAAGCCGAAGTTTGACCTTTTTATTGCATATACCAATACTGATGATCAAAAACATTCATTAGAGCTCGCAAATAAGTTAAGGGCCAATCATCTAAATATTGAAACCTATCTTGGCAAAATTAAATTCAATAAGATTTTCAAACTAGCAGAATCTAAAGGCTATCAATTTGTTGCAGTTATAGAAACACGAGACGGTAAAACCCAAATACAAATCAAAGATCTTACTCAAAATACGCAAGATTACTTTGACTTAACTGAATACGAAAAAATCATTCAATTAATAAGTAAGGATAAATAAATGACAACTGAAAACACACTTCCAACAACGTTTAGCCCTGAGGGTGTTGAAAACAAATGGTACAAAACATGGGAGGAAGGTAAATACTTTAAGCCAAGACCTTCAACCAACGGTAAAAAGCCTTATTGTATCCTTATGCCTCCTCCCAACGTGACCGGAAAACTACATATTGGACATGCACTTGATCATACGATTCAAGATATTTTAACTCGCTTTAAAAGAATGCAAGGGCATGAAACCTTATGGGTACCAGGACAAGACCACGCTGGTATTGCAACTCAGGCAAAAGTAGAGCAAAAAATATTTAAAGAAGAAAATAAAACAAAGCATGACCTCGGTCGTGAAAAATTTGTTAATGAAGTTTGGAAATGGAAAAATGAATATGGCGGACATATTGTTGAACAAATAAAAAAGATTGGTGATTCCTGTGACTGGGATTACTTTACTTTTACGATGGACGATGGACCTTCAAAAGCAGTAAAGAAATTTTTCATTGATATGTATAATGAAGGACTTATTTATCAGTCTGATTATATTATTAACTGGGACCCAGTCCTTCAATCGGCTATCTCTGATGCTGAAGTTGAACATAAAGAAGTTAATGGTCATTTCTTTCATATTCATTACCGTGTTAAAGATTCAAATCAATTACTAGAAATTGCCACAACTCGTCCTGAAACTCTTTTTGGGGATACAGCAATTGCGGTCAATCCTAATGATGATCGCTTTGAACATCTCATAGGAAAGATGGCCATTGTTCCCATTTGTGATCGTGAAATCCCTATTATTGCTGATGAGCATGTTGATATGGAACTTGGAACCGGGTGCTTAAAAGTAACTCCGGGCCATGATTTTAATGATTATGAAATTGGAAAAAGAAATAATCTAGAAATTATCAATATTATAAATAAAGATGGAACATTAAATGAGAATGCCAAAGAAGTTGCAAACCTTCCGGCCAAAGAAGCTCGTAAAAAAACAGTGAAACTCTTAGAGGAAAATAACCTTCTCGTAAAAACTGAAGATCATACTCATCAAGTGGGTCATTCACAACGATCCGATTCTATTGTAGAGCCAATGGTTTCAAAACAGTGGTTTTTAAACACTGAAAAAATGGCCAAAGACTCAGTTGAAGCCGTTGAAAAAAATGAGATGACATTTTACCCTAAAACTTGGGAGAACACCTACTTTTCATATCAAAGAAACCCAAGACCATGGTGTATTTCAAGGCAATTGTGGTGGGGACATCAAATACCTATTTTCTACTGCCAAGAGGATGCTTGTAAGCATGTTTGGGCCTCAGAACAAACTGAAACTGAGTGTACAAAATGTAGCTCAAAAAATATTAAACAAGATGAAGATGTGCTAGACACTTGGTTTTCATCCGGTCTATTCCCACTCAGTACCCTAGGATGGCCAGACCCTGAGAAGATGAAAGAGATGGGCTTTGATAAATTCTACCCTTCGGACGTACTCGTTACTGGATTTGATATTATTTTCTTTTGGGTTGCCCGTATGATGATGATGTCAAATAAAGCAACACAGACATCACCATTTAGAGATACCTATATTCACGCCATTGTTAGAGATAAAAATGGAGTAAAGATGAGCAAATCATTAGGAAATGTTATTGATCCACTCGATCTCATTAAGGAGACTGGCTGTGATGCCATGAGATTTACTCTCGCGGTTAGCTCCGGCTATAATAGAAATATTAATCTCGATCCTGCCAAAACAGAAGGTTATCGAAACTTCATTAATAAAATTTGGAATGCTTTTAGATTTATTAATCCTTATCTAGAAAATGCCAGCAATGAAGCCTTTGAAATAGAAGATCTTCACCACCATGAAAAATGGATTCTTTGTGAGCTCAACGATGTTATTAAATCCGTTAGAGCATCTTTAGAAATTTATCGTTTTGATGATGCTTGTAATACTATCTATCATTTTGTTTACGAAAAATTTTGTTCTTGGTTTATCGAGATTTCAAAAAGTGTGCTCAACTCTAGTAATGAACAAATGAAAATGCAAAGAGCAAATATATTAAAATATTGTTTTAAAGAAATCGTAAAATTGCTTCACCCTATCACTCCATTTATTACAGAAGAAATTTGGTCTTATCTAAAATCAGAAGACGAAGATCTTCTCATTATTCAACGCTATCCTGAATACAAGCAAGAGTATAATTTTACTGATGACGTTGAAAAAATGGATCGTTTTATTGAAGTCATAACTGCGATTAGAAATCTCAGAAACTCTGTTATGATTAAGCCAAAAGAAGATGTTGAAGTAAGACTATTTACCAATGACGAAGAACTAGCTCGGTATTTTTTCCAAAGCCGCGGCTTTTTAAAAGAACTGGCCCGTGTAAAAGCTGGAAAGATAAAAGATAAATCAATTGATCGTCCTGCTAAATCAATTATGCGTGCTACGACTCATACTGAAATTTTCATTCCTTTAGAAGGAGTTATTGATATCGCTGCATTTCTTCAAAAACTTGAAGGTGATAAAACCAAAGCTCAAAAAGATTTTGATAAGGTTAATAAAAAGCTTACGAACCCGAAGTTTATGGAAAATGCACCTGAAGATATTGTCGTGAAAGTTAAAGCCGAGGCTCTGGAGTTTAAGAACAAACTCGATTCGATTAGTAATAATATTGAGAGTTTCCAATAAAAAAAGCCCATATCAAAAGATATGGGCCACTAAATATTTTCTAATTATTGCGCTATTAAAAGAAAACTTCCATCATCATTTTATTAATTTTTTCAGGAGAAGTTTCATGTTGATCGGCCATACTAGCTACGATCATTTTTAGGTTTGCAGAGTTTCCTTGCATAGACTCTTTTGCAGCTGATTTAATTTGAGAAATATTATATCCACCAGCAACATTCTTTGCAAAAACATTTGCATCTTTTACAGTCAACTCTCTTGATCCAGCAAGTTTATTAAACTGATGAGCAACACGAGCAATATTTTTCGCTTGTTTTGCTTTTAGACCAAAGCGAATTTGAATTGTATTAGCCATTTGACCAAGGTAATGCTCTTCTTTTAAAGCACTTAATTTCCCCATATCAACAGTTCCATTATCTGCATGACTTAGAACTAATCCATTTGAAACCAATTTTTTAGAATCAAATTTTTGTAGCTTTGAATACTCAAATAAATCTTGATTTACCATTGCTGCTAGTTTTACAGCTGGGTTTTTTGATTTACCAGAATAAGCGAAATAGCCATCATCATAACCGTCAGTGTATCCATCAGTGTAGCCATCAGCTGCACCATCAACGCCACCATCATAAGCACCATCATCGTAACCACCAACTGAACCATCAATACTACCGTCCCAGTCACCATCGGATTGACCATCTGAGTAACCATTATCATACGCTGCATCTTCACCAGAAACAGTACCACTTGAATAGCCAGAATTGTAACCATCCGAGTAACCTGAAACTTCACCATCAGTATAACCATCGTTATAACCTGCTGTTAAGCCAACTGTTTCTCCATCAAAAAATCCAGAAGCATAACCATCAGCATCCCCATCAGAGCTACCATTTAATGCTCCAGTAGTATATCCATCAGAGTAACCATTGGAATCACCAAATGAGAAACCATCCGAGTAACCAGCACTATAATTAATGGCTTCACCAACAGAATATCCATCATTATAACCTTCAATTGCTCCATCAGTACGACCAGTAACGATACCATCAGAAAGGCCAACAGAGTAACCAGCAAGATCTCCACTTGTATACGCACCAGAATAAGTACTAGCGTAACCAGTATCAAATCCACTTGCATAACCAGCTGCATCTCCATTTGCAAATGCTCCATCATAGGTCACATTGTACCCGTGATCATATGTTCCATTGGTAGTGTAATAGGCTTCACCTTCAATCAAGCCTAGGTCATACCCTGCCGTATCACCCTGAACAACTCCATCGTCATAAGCGGCAGCATAGTTATCAGAGTAACCAAGTCCATACCCGTCATCGTATCCGGTAGCCTCACCCTCTTCTTGTCCAACAACAAGGCCATCAGAATATCCATCATCATACTTATCATCGCATGATGATAAGATTAAAAAACTTACAGTAAATAGTATTATATTTTTCATCATCATCTCCTAAAAGAATATCTCAGTCATCATACGGTTAATAGTCTCTGGTTTTTCATCCATATTTGTTGCAATAGAATTAAGCATTGTCTTTAAAGGTTGTGAATCTCCTTTAAAACTTTTTCTTACTGCACCTTCTACTTCTTTCATATTAAAACCAACTAGTTGTAAAGAAAAGCTCGAAGCATCTTCTTTAGTCAACTCCCTACTACCTGCAAGTTCATTGTATTGATGAGCGACGGTAGCAATTTTTTGAGCTGATTCAGCTGAAAGCTTAAATCGTGCTTGAATCTGATTTTTCATAGCAGTTAGATAATGTTGATCTTTAAGAGCTCTAATCTTGTCCATATCAATTGTTCCACCATCAGCGCGACTAAAGGCCACTGAACCGCTTTCAATTAAAGACTTAGAATTAAATTTTGGTAATTTAGAGTAATTAACAATATCAGCATTTAACTGAGTTGCCATTTTAACATATGGATTTGATGATTTTGCGTTAAACCCAATACTTGCATCGTAATATCCATCATCATAACCAGCATCGTAACCATAGTCATAATTTGAATTATACTCAGAGTTGTATGCTGAATCGTATCCTGCAGTGTAATTTGAGTTTGATTCAAAAGAATAAGCTGAGTCATAGGCAAGCGTATAACCACTATTATAACCCGCATTGTAATCAGTTGAACTTATGACTCCATCATTGTAACCATCAGAGTTTCCATCAGCACTACCAGTATTAAAGCCATCAGTGTAACCATCGGCATCACCAGTGCTATATCCACTATTGTAACCACTAGTCTCACCATTATTAAAGCCGGAATTATAAGCTCCATTAAAAGCCGTTAAATAAGTTGAATTGTAACCATCTGTTTCGCCTTCATTAAAGCCAGAAGCATAACCATCAAATTCACCATTACTAAAACCATTATTATAACCGTCAATAGTTCCGTCAAACAAACCTGTAGAATAGTTAGGAGTGTATGTTTCGTTATACCCAATAATATGACCATCACTGAAACCTACATTGTAAGAGCTATTATAACCATCGGCATATCCCTCAAGACTACCTGTTATCTCTCCGTCAACAATACCGTCAGCCTCTCCAACGACAAAACCATCTGCAAATCCGATAGTCGTACCATCAGCAAGTCCTGCTTTGTAATCATCAGTTGCAAAAAGATCAAAAGTTTCACCGTCTGCTCTAGCATAACCACCATCATAACCAACAGCATACCCATCAGCATTCCCATCAGTTACTGCCTGAGTTGTTCCATCAGCATAACCTGTGTCGAATGACGTCTGATAAGTTTCTTCATAACCATCAGTTTTACCAGCATCGAATCCTTCGTCGTACTTGTTATTACATCCAATTGCAACAACTGAGATAGTCGCATACACGGCTAAATGTCTAAAATTTTTTTTCATAGTTTCCCCTACATTGTCACCTAAAATGACTGAAATACTTCCCAAGTTGGAATTATCGACTTTTCCCCGATAACGCAACCCATAACATAATTTTTACATAGTTAAGATTAACTAAAGTAAATTAATTTTTTAATAAATTTATATAATTCATTTTAAATTTGTTTTTTTCTAAACATAAAAAGCTAAACATATGTCCACCATTTTTTGAAATTACCGGATTTTTTGTCTGGCAATTTTTAGGAACAAAAAATGAACTTCTAATGGGCGAGCTTATTTTTCCATCCGTCGGAGTCTTAAGATATACTTGATCAGTGCTTATAACAGTATTATCAATATAGATCGCTGGCTCTAATTTATTGGTTTGTATATTTCGAATTGAAATAGGATAAAAACTTTCTGTCATTAACATCCCAGGCATGAAACTAAATTTTTGCACAGGTGTTTTTTCAACCGTAACTTCACGACCTTGTTGGGTGACGACACTGATAGTATCAACTTGTTCAATAAAAGCTTGCCGTTTATTTTCATACTCATAAAGCCCAATAAAACCTAAGATGAGGTCATTATCTGTTATACGGTAAGGTATATTGAAGTGATCTCCCTCTTGATCAAAAGCAGCAATACTCATTAACTTAGATGTTAAGAAAGTTACAAAGACATCTTGTGACTTAGAATTAAACTTATCATCCAATTGATAAAAATCATAATGA
>JABJPQ010000046.1 GCA_018663815.1 Halobacteriovoraceae bacterium
AAAACATTTAGAAAACACTCAAAAATATAGTGTACCAGTTGTTGTGGCAATTAATAAGTTTAATGGCGATAACGTTGAGGAACTTGAGTACATTAAAAAACTTTGTGAGGAAATAAAAGTGAAGGCGCATATATGTGACGTCTGGTGGCAAGGATCAAAAGGTGCCCTTGAACTAGCACAAGAGGTTACGACCTTGGTCGAGAATACTGCTTCGTTACAAAAAACTTATGATTGGAGCCTTTGCATCGAAGATAAAATAAAAAAAGTAACAAAAGAAGTCTATGGAGCTTCTGAGGTTGTTTTTACTCCGGTTGCTAGACTCAAATTAAAAAAGATAACTCAATTAAATTTAGATCACTTGCCTATTTGTATGGCCAAGAATCCCAGTTCATTTTCCGATGATCCTAAAGCAAGAAATGTTCCTAAAGACTTTAAAATTACCGTGAGAGATTTTGATATTTCTGCTGGGGCCGGATACATCGTGCCTTTAGTTGGTAAAATACTTCGAATGCCAGGCTTGCCAAAAAACCCGGCAGCACTTGGTATGGATATTAATGAAGATGGGCAGGTCTTTGGATTAAATTAATTTCACCTGGTTGAAAGTATTACTTTGCAACTCGCAGCCAAAGCTTTTCGTAGCGCAGATCTTCTATCATGTCCTCGTCCTTTCTGGTTAAAACCGAGGCCATAATGGTTGATTGCAATGTATTGATATCTTCTTCCCAAATAGAGTTGAATTTTTCTTGTACTTTATCACAGGTAAGACCATTTTCCTCAATGCAAGCTTTAATAATAATTGATTTTAAATTATCCTCTAGTTTACTTTGCATCTTAGGTAAAGCCTTAGCCAAAAAGTCTTTGTTTTTTTGAATTGATTCCTCTGTTGATAATTTATAGTCGGATTGTTGATAAGCAGAGTTAATAAGGGTGGCAAAGTTTACAACACTATTGGAAATATCCTTTGTTTTGAATTGACGATGGTCAAATTCAAGCTTCTCGCTATTTTTTATGGGCTTTCTTTCTTCGAAGCTAGCAAGAATCTCAAGCATTTTAAGATCACTCATACCAATATAAAATGGTCTATCCATCACTTTGTTTTGATCAAGTTGCTGGTTAAGAATATCTTGGACAAGGGGTAAGCTTTTGGCCAAAAAATTTCTCGATTTGTGGTTAGTTGTATCAAAGTTCTTTGCAACGTCTGCATTCGCACCTTGATATTTTTCCTTAATTAGCTTAAGAATCTTATCTTCGATTTTTTCTTTTGGGTTTTCTTGATTAAGGGAAGCCCATGCTAGCCGGTGAAGGGTTAACTCCCCTTGCAGCTTTAAAAATGATTTAATTTGATCATCATCAATATTATCATCTGTGATGGAATCGTTAATTGAACTTAGACATTTCTCAAAATCAAGATTGGTCTCATCTTTAACCGCAAGTTTTTTTTCTTGGCTAATTGCAATGGCTTCAATGTCCATTTCCACTGGGTTACCAGGAGACTTAAATGAAATACTATTATTTTTAAAGCTAATATTACTTGGTACATCATCTGGCTGAAGCATTAACTCTAGAAAGTCTGATTCGAAGACTTGTGATTTAATGCCATCTGAGATTCTAAACTTTGTTGTAACTTCTGACTTTGAGAGGATTTCAATTTGGTAAGATTTCTTCGCAGTCTTAATCTTAATTGTTTTAATTGGCTTTTCGAACTTTAAGTTTTCATCCTCTCTGTCATGCTGATCAAGCGGTGGTGTGGCTAGTTTATTGCTTTTCTTTTTTGCTAACAGTAGGGAATCAATAATTTTTTGTGCCAGCTCTGGATTGCCTGATTCTGCTAAGATCTTTGCCGTGTCAATTGATAGTGATGCAATTTGGTCATTTTTATCAATGATCACTTCACTATTATCCTCTTCATCGTTTTCTAATAGAGGTTCCTCGTAAAAACTAGCAATATGCCAGATTTCAGTTCTTAGGACATCATCGTCCTCTGGCTCTTCTCCTGTCTCTTTGGCTTGCTCTTTAGATTCTTGTCTCAATATGACTAATACTTTCTCCTCTAGTTCCTCATTGCTTAAGGAGTCAGAACCTCCAGAAGATATAGGAGGTGATTCAAAAACAGGCGTATAAGGATCTAGCTTGGCATTTATAATTGTTTTAGAAATTTTTAGGTTTGTGAGGTCAAAGTCTTCCTCTAACGATGGAAATTTACTTGTAAGTTTTTTATAAAGGTCATCTTTCTTACTAATCTGCTCTTTGATATGAGTAAATATATCGAAGTTCTCAAAACATTTGATGGATAAACAACCATTCGCTTCTTGATCTGAAAAATCAAAATTAAATACGGCCGTTACACTTTTCGAGCCCGTGGAGTCAGGGATTTTAACTGTAATTTGATAAGTAGGGTTTTTTATTTGAGATTGTGAGGAAAGATAAATTTTACTGTCACCAGCATAACCTTTGCCACAGTTTAAGCAGAAGTTATCACCCTCAGACATAACGGGGTATGTTTCATATTCAACGAGCTCAGTTTCGTCTGCAAAAGAGGCGAAAGTAAAACTTAAAAATAGCGAGAAAAATATGACAAATCTCATAAGAGCTTTTCGTCATATCATTTGTCATCTGTAGTAATTTTTGTTTTATTTACAATAAAAGCAGGGCAGTCGGGAAAGGGTTGAGATGAAGCAGGATAGAGTCTATTTTTTAAAACATTCCACTCAAGTGGGTGATATTAGGTTGGAGCGATTTCCACACGACCAATTTCAACACCCAAAAATGAAATTGCTAAGGTCCAAGTATAAACTTAATTCGCTTATTAAGGGGAAAGAGACGGATTTTGAGCAAGTACTTGCTCTCGCTGATTGGGTATCAACTCGGTGGGATCATAAAGGGATCCCTGCTAAAACAAAAAAGTGGGATTCATTATCTATTCTTACAGCTGTAAAAAGTGGAAAATCGTTTAGTTGTGCTGAGTACGCTTCTGTTTTAACTCAAGTATGTCATGCCGTGGGAATTCCAGCTCGCAAGTTAGGAGCTTCAACGAAAAGGCCAGATCTGGGTGATTCAGGCCATGGCCATGTAACAGTTGAGTACTGGGATAACCAACTTCAAAAATGGGTTTGGATTGACCCTCAAATTCATGCCTATGGCATGGTAAATAAAAAGCCTGCGAGTTACTTTGAAATGCATACCTCAAAAAATGCAGTGATTAAATTTAGTGAGAGAACCAAAGATTATATAAAAAATAAATCGTCCCTTAAAAATTTGAGAAGTTTTGTTAAAAGATATAACGGCAGTATAAGTTATAGTGCTGGACGGGAGCGAGATTTTTTATTTTCCAAACAAAAATTACAAGCCTATAATTTATTAATTAAAGGACAAGCTTTTGCAACTTTTCTGGGGTTTCCTATTTATGGGGGAACTTATCTTAATCATGATGAATTCTATATGCCTTTAAATCAACTGCAAGTTGAAATTAGTACAGAGCCGCTGGGACAAGACATTCAATTTAATGATTTAAAGGATTATAAACAAAGAAGGCATGAATACTTTGCGACTAATAAAATATGTTTAAAAT
>JABJPQ010000261.1 GCA_018663815.1 Halobacteriovoraceae bacterium
AAAGATGTTGAAAAACAAGTCCAATTAGAACGAGAAAAAGATCAAGCAACAACAGATAAGGCACAAGATATTGTCGATGCCTTAGGTGGAGATAACGAGTAATCTATGATAATTAAAGTTTTATATGTCTTAGCCATCTTTTTAATTGTTAGATTTGTTGTTAACCAAATAAAGAAAATTCAAATTTTAGAAAATAAACGAAATGAACCTAATCCAAATAAGATGAGAGAAAATCACGATTATGTTGATGCAGAGTTTACGGAATTAGATGACAAGTAGAGCTGAGAAAATTCCTCTCAGCTTCGATAAATATCAAGAATATGAAATCTCACAAGAATACCAAGCTTATGTCATCAATTTAATCAACATTAATGAAACGGAAGCTGAGGATCTTGAATATGAGTACTTGATTCAAGGTTACAAAATATTTCATTCTGAGCTTGCAAGGTCAAATGAAGGCAAGTTTAATCTAAAAATTATTTTGGGTAAGTCTGAATTAATTTTTTAAAATAATAAAACATACCTTAAATCTAATCCATTTTTATTAGGGATAGCAAAAAATTGATCATTAGAATCGCTATTTTCTGCTAATGCAAACCCATAGGCGGTACCAATAGTTGCTCCCATGACAACATCATGTAAGTAATGAGCGTTATCATTGATGCGACTTAGCCCGACAAAACTGGCTAAGGCATATGCTGGTATTCTCCAGTTCTTGTGTTCGATAGAGACAGCACTTGCAAAGGCAAAAGCTGTTGTCGTATGGCCAGATGGAAATGAATTTCGATCACCCTTGTGAGGCCTTCTTTCATTTATTAAACGTTTTAAAAAGAAGGTTGTCATTCCTGCAAAAAAACTTACTTTAAACATATATTTTATTCGTCTATGGGCATGTACCTGTTCACCCCATTTCCACTGATAAAACATATAGGAAAAATTAGGAATCATTTGTCCTGCCAAGTCACCGTATTTTGAGAGCTCTCCAAGAGGCTCTTGCTCAGACATATATTCTTGAAAGGGAAGTATTGTTTCATTTCTTGTTAAAATTAAAAGTGAAGTAGCAGATCCACCCCAAAGGAGAATATTTTGTCCTACAGGGATCGTGAGTGGAGCGCTCCAATCATTTTTAAAGTCATTATTTAAATAATCTTGAGCAAACGTAATATTAGAAAATAAAAGGATAATAAGGAAATAAAAAAATATCCTACTTAGAAACACATTCAAAAAGTTTCTTGGCCATAGTAAATTTTTCACAAGGCTTATTTAGGTAGCTATTAGCCCCTGCAGCGACTGCATTAAGAATAATATTTGCATCTGATTCACTAGATAAGACAAGTTTTGGAGTATTTTTATGATGCTCAAGTGTTGAGAGTGCTTTTAATAAATCAATCCCGTTCATGATCGGCATAACTAAATCAATCACAAAAAACTCAATTTTATTCTGATCATCCTTAACGAGTTTAAACGCTTCTTCACCGTTCTCAGCAGATAAGATATTTTCTTTTATAAATCCGAGTTCTATTAAAACACCAATTGCTTGGTCTCTTAGTCTTTGGTCATCGTCGACAACCAGAAATCTGTGATCTTTATAAAATTTATAATTTGTTTTCATAACATCTTTAAGTATAATGAATTTATGAGAGAAATCAATAATACAATTTACGAAATGTTAAAAATGGATGAACCTGACGATGGGATTAGTATTAATCAAATTATTACTGATGATCTGATCCAGAAATCAGAAGACGGTGAAATTAAAGCCGAAATTGGAGCATCGAAGCTTTTAGACAAAAAAGCAGACGAGCTATACGCAGAAGATAAAAAATCAACCTTAAAGAGTGTAAAAGCCTCTGGTACTCGTACGAACCTTAAAACTCCGGCTGAGCTTAATGAAAAGCCAAAAGCCCCGAGAATTCCAGGCGCTCCAACTGTTAAAAAGAAAGCTGTGCCTGCTACACCTGGAACTGGAAAGAGAAAAGTTGTTGCAAAAAAGCCGGCTGCAGCTGGGTCTTCTGCTAAAAAGAAAGTGGTTAGAAAAAAAGTCTCAAAAAAAGTAACTAAGAAGGTTGTAAAAAAGCCTGCCGCTAAAACGACTAATCCCATGTTGTATGTATTGATTTTGGTTCTTGTCGGTGCGGGGGCTTATTATTATCTTAATATGATGTAGACTGATTTTGTCAGCAATAATGAATGCTACTATACTGGATTAACTTTACTGCACCCTTTTATTATCATTTAATACCTTATACAATTAAGCGGGTACAAAAAATCAGCTAACCGATCGAAGTACGGGGTATTGATGAAGTTTTCAATTATATTACTCATTTTATTTAATGCTTTTTGTAGTTTTGCAAAGGTAAATTCACCTACAATTGATCAATGCAAAAAACAAGTCAAGTCTGTTTTAAATAAATGGAGTTGTGATAATTTTTGGCGTCATCAAAAACCGAGTTATTATTTTAGTCCAACTAAAGATTTTGGAAAGTGGGTAATCTTAAATCAGGATACTTCGGCATACTACTTGGCAAAGTCTGGTGATAGATCTGAGATTAGAATCCAAGTCGACAAGAAAACTTGTAAGAGTCACTTAACGACATTTTATAAGAAACCCTCTAATAAAAATATTACCGACAAAAAATTATCCCAACTGGTAAAAAAAGGAAAAGGGATTATTTATATATGGTCGCCGCAAATGCCGTTGTCTGTTGATGGCCTACCAATAATAAAAAAACTAGCAAAAGATAAAAAATTAAACCTAATCGTTCTGGTAGATCCTAAAACAAATCTCAATAAAATTCGTGAATATATAAGTTCAGAATTTTTAAAGCTACCAAACTCTTATGAATTAAAAATGAGAAATGTTTATATCCATTATCCTAC
>JABJPQ010000220.1 GCA_018663815.1 Halobacteriovoraceae bacterium
ACTTTTTGCTAAGTACTTATTCGGGTAACCAGTCCCATAGTGTTAATTAGGGGCGGTCATACATATCTTCTTTTTTTTTCTAAGTATTCGATAATATTAACAGCAAAGATTCAATAGCTTATCCATCATCTTTTTTGAGTGTTTCAGTTTGTTTCGTGGTTTTGCACGAGCTTGGCTGAGTTTTGGCTTCTATTTGGCTGACTTTCGGGAGTCTCCATGGCCAGTAAAAACCTCTTTCAATATTAACCATCTTCTATTTGTTTTCGGCACAAGGAATAAAAACATGTCTCTTGAGGGAAATCTAATTTCTCTCAAGGGAAACTTGTAATGGTTTTAACGATAAAAGCCTAAAAGGTAATTATGGAAATAGAAATTAGCAAAACACTCAAAATATTGATTGAGGAGAAAGGCATTACCTTAACGGCTCTATCAAAACATACAGGTGTTCCAATTAGTACATTAAATAATTGGCTATCTGGTCAAGAACCAAGAAGTATTTCACAAGTTAAAGATGTTGCTAAATTTTTTGATCACACTATAGATCAGCTATGTTTTCCAATAGACCATCTACCGGTGACTAAGGCTCAGTCACCTATAGAAAGCTATCAAGATGAAATCTATGCTGGTGTTTATGAAGTCATACTTAGAAAAACACGAACAAAATAAAGGAAACCACTATGAAAGCTTTAATACTAATTACTTTGTTTATTTCATCATGTGCAAGTCAAAAGGCTCACTATGACAAACTTAAAATGACATATGGCTATACTGATGAAGATATCGAGCTAATGCAACCTCACAGAGCAAGATACACAGACATGATGGCTGGAACCTTTGCTCAATCAAATGAATATGATAACTCACGTTTCACTCGTTCCAAAAACAGGCTACAAAAAGTATTCTGTAATTGCTCAAAGAAACTTGGTGGTAAATGCATCAGATCATCAAAGGGTTTAAAAAAGGATCAACTTACGATTTGGGCTAAAGGTAACGCTGCATTTCAGGTTCACAAAAGTATGGGAAATAATATGTGGTTAGGGACATCAGGTGACTTAGAATTTGATGATGACGAATGCTAAGTTAAGATTATTATGCTAACAATTTAATATAAAATTCCTAAAATTAAAATACTAAAAGTGGCACATCAATACATATTAGATTAGGGCCATAAAGCCCTAACCTAATACCTTTCTATTCTAAAATCACACCTGGAGTTAAGCTAGGTGTATCGCTAGATTGAGCCGATGAATCATCTTTTCCAGCATCACGATCATTTGCAATTACCGCTGGAAGAGCAAACATTTCATCTAATCTATTCGACTGTGGTAGCGAAATATTAGCACTGGTAACAACGACTTTTTGAGTTTCAACATCATATTTTTTCGCACCTATAATATTAATACTTGCCCCGTCAAAATAGTCATTATTCAAACCTAGCTCCTCAAAGCTAAAAGAAACATTTCTTCTTATGAGAGCTTCACACCTATCAGTTGTTTTATCATATACCTTTGCTGTACACTGAACTGGATAAGACTCTAAGCAACGACCAATCTCTAGAGAAAATTTGTGATCTTCACATCCACCCCCATAGCTAACTCTAACAGTAATTGTTTTCTTTACTGCATCGACAGAAGCCGAAACTACTTCAGGTTGATTTCTTTGTGCATCCGCAAAGGCTGTAATTGAAGCTAAAAGCATAAACACTGTAAATAAATTCTTCATAGACTCTCCTTATAAAATAAATTTAATTATGACTTTAATAAGCAATATTTATGCCAATTACTCCGCCCTTAAGGCTATAAAATCACAAGCCTACTTGTTCACTACTTTGACAATTGCACCCTAAAGTATCGAAAAACTCCTTGTAGCAAGCATGAAGCTCATACATTTATGTATAATCATCAATTTATACGCGATCATCAAAAAAATTTTGGCCTTGACGAAAATTAAAACTTATCTCAAAATTAACATATAACCCAAGCAGGAGTTTTAGTTTTGTTAAATAAAGAAATACTTCCTACGTTTGAAGAGTTTAGCTCCGCACAATTCGGTAGACCAACCAAGTACAATCGTGAAATGTCGAGAAAGCTTTACAGTTTTTATTTTAAGCCTCGAATTATAAACCCCACTAACTCAACAAAGCAAAAGCTGGAAAGGTTCCCAACACTTGAGGGCTTTCTAGTCCAAGAATGTATTGGTGTAACTACATTTAGAAGATGGTTGAAATCTCACCCTGACTTTCGGGCTACCTATGATTTTTGTAAAATGAGAGCAAAAGATATCCTAATTCAAAATATCTTAGAGGATCAATGGAAATTTCGTGCTGCAAACCTTATCGCTGTTAATTACACTGATATTAAAAATATTGTTGAATCCACCAAGAATGAAAACTATGTAGAAACTGTTCCATTAAGACAAAAGGGTTATGATATTTCTCAAATAAGTAAATACTGCAGTACGTCTGTTAGAGAGAAAATCGCTTCTGATAATTAAGAATTACTCTATTAAAGTACTACAGAAGCTTTAAACGCTTTAAACGCTTTAAACGCTTTAAACGCTTTAAAAAACTATTCATAGATTAATAGATCGAACATACGTTTTCTCAGAAATTTTATCAAAGACAAGCTTCTTAGTATTATCCTCAAATATTACAAGATTTGGAGTTGTTTGCTGTCTTACACTTGTATACATTATTCCATTATATCCTTGAGCCCTAGCAATTGAACCCAATATCTGACTAGCTGATGGTATTTCATAAAGATCATTAATTTCAAACCATTCATTTCTATAAGCACCCAAACTTATTCCAATTGCATCACAACTAGGCTTACTTGTTAATACTAGTATTTTTTCAACATCAATATTGTATTCGTAGACCAAACTCTCTTCGATAGGATTAAATATTATATCTAAATCATCGCATTCAATTTTACCCTCATGGTTTTTCATTAACTCTAGTTGATATTCAAGATGGTGCTTTTCTATTTCACAACATGCTTGAGTCTTACCAAAATACACAACACTGTTCTGTAGCTCTTGTGCATCCTTATAATTAAATCTACTTGATTTTTTAGTGCTCCCAATTGAGCTTAGTGGCTTTGTAAACCTCTTAGGAACGATCTTATAATATTTTTCACGGACACTAGTTACGTTTGGTTTTGAAAAATCCATCCTTTTAAAGTTATCAAGCTGGGCCATAAGGTTTCTTTCCCTAACCTGTACAAACTCATCCCATTCTTTTTTTGTCTTAAATTCAAACTGAGACTCATATGGGTGTTGTTTTAAGAAAAACTTTGAAAATGCTTTTACTTCAGCTTCATTACGAAATTTAAGCTCTGGGTTGTTAGCGTCTAATGCACTCACAGCCTTTAGGCCGTGATTTGTTCAAGAAGTTTGATCACTCGACGAGCTTTCCCCTGAACCATTATGGAAAGAGGTGTATCATTTGAAAAATGAGAACTTGGCATCTTTAACCAGCGGCTCATTTTAAGCCTTAGCTTATCTTGGCTAATTTCTGGTTCAGTCGCTTGGATATGCCCTGTTAACATATTAAATACTGTCATCCATTGTTTAACAAATTTGTTATCGGAGGTTGCAGCATTTCTTGTTATTTGACTCTCATTAATATCAAAAGCCTTAGCCAGATCTTTCTGGTTCATTTCAAGTAATTTAGCAAGGGCAGTAAGATCAATCTCACTGGAGTTTTCAAGATACAAATCATTACTCTCGAAGAAATCAACACTCTGTAATACTTCTGCTGTCATAAATTTACCTTTTGAAAGTAAGTAACTTAACAATCTTTTCAGAAAGCTGTTGGATACTTTTAATATAATTATAGTACATTTGCAAATATTTCACAATTTTATGCAATTTAAAGCGCAATAACAAGATAGCATAACTACCTGTTTTAATTACATTTATACATAAGTATGTGAATTGTTTACAATTAAGTGTCTAATATTGATACTTGACTAACGCCAATATTATAGGGAAAAACGAGAAGAAAGAGCAAGGTTGGGAAGTAATAATGAAAAAGTGGTTATCAATAGAGGAAGCATTAACAAAGTTAAAACTGAGGTTAATCGACTTGCTAGACCTAGCTTCTGAGGAAGCAGTAGGACTCTACTTTTATGATAACCCATACAGTATACCTAAACAGTACATTACAGATTTAAATGAAGCTTGCTATAAGACCCAAATTACAATAAAAGCCATGAAGTATACGCAAAGATTAAACCCAAAGAACTATTATAAAATAGAATCATCAGTTGCGAGAGAGCTTACACTTTTAAGATCTAGTCATGACCTCGCAATGGAGACATTTGGTTATATAAGAACAAAGTATGAAACAACAGAAGATCCAAATTTTCTCATAGAAACTGAAAACACAGAGAAGCCATTACATCTAGAGTTCTGGCCACGAACCCTTGTCTATAAACAAACATCAACAGACTTATTTATATTTCCATCCAGAACAATCACACTCAGCAAAGTGTATTTGAAAAGTAATGAAATAGAACAAATAGGAGCAGCACAGAGAGCTCCCAAAAATGCCTCTAGTAAATCAAAGGAAACATATACTCAAGTTCTTGAAGCCAGTTTACACCACTTAATATCAGAACTTAACCTGTTAAACTCTAAAGCTTTAATCAAAAATGATCTAACTCCCCAACAAGAAAGAGATGACGCTGAAGGTACAAGCTCCCAAATCTTAAAACTATTAAAAAAAAGCTCATTCAATGTTAGCGAATTAACACGACAACTCGATGATAAGTCGACATTTTACTTTTTAGCCGATGACTTTTCCAACACTACGACTACAAAGCCTGGATTTTCCGTGAAGACAATTGAAGCAAAACTCCAACAGTTTCGATCTAAAATGTTTTAATCCTAGGTTTTACTAATTAGTTAAATTTTTTACTCAAAAACAAAATTTAGTAAACTCTTAATGGTTTATAATGCTCATGAAACGTAGTGAAACACATGAGACCCACATTCCTATATTAAGTTCTAAACTAACGTCAATGAACCAACTTGATGCAAAGTATGCTGGCTTCATAGATAAGATTGAGTTTGATGTCACATCTCAAAATATTTCAACAGCAAACTATAAAGCCTTCACAGGCACCTCAAACTTAAGTTCAATAGAAGGTTTTTTTAAAAATTTCAAAGCAAACTACCAAATAACATTTAATCAATCTAACAAAGCCTATATTTGCATCAACCCTATTAGATCGGTCGTAACCAAAGTAATCATTAAACCTTCATCAACACATAATGTAACTGAACTATTATATATATATGAATCACTATGGAGTTACTTCAAACTATGGAACGCTAAGTTAAGGCGAGTTGACCTCACAATAGATATTAAGAGCGACTTTTCCGACACCTCTTGTGGGTTCAAAGTCTCATACAAAAGAGCTGTTTCTAACTATATGAGTTATAAGCAAACAGGTATCTACTTTGGAACTGGTGAAGAAATAATTAAAGCCTATGATCGACGAGAGAAGAATCCCAAAGAAATAAACTTCCCATGTACCAGAATTGAAATACAACTATTGAGAAAAAAAATACCTACGGAAACACTCAGTGATCTATTCTCTGTTCTATTAGACAATGAGTGGCACCTTTCAAAGAAAAATCCCTTTAATAAAATTAGCCTAAACAACGTCCTCCTTTGCGTTGATCCTGACTCTGATAAGTACAGAACACTATTCTATCAACTCAAAG
>JABJPQ010000437.1 GCA_018663815.1 Halobacteriovoraceae bacterium
AAAAAGCTATAGCTTGATAATACTTTACTATATCGAAGAATTTTTTCACCATTTTCTCCAACTCTAAACTTCAGACCTCTTTCAACTGAAATTTCAGTATATTTTGGATTTCTTGACTCTTCCTCACCATGAAAATAAATCAATACCTCTTTGAACTCTTCAGCACTTAGCTCGTCAATATTTACCTCAATATTTAAATAAGCTCTCGTCTTATTTGAATTCTCAGGCAAGTACCACTTATCCAAACAATTCATTACGCTTTTAACTTCGCTTGCAGGCTGTCTAATATCTAGCGCCAATACAGTTGTTGAAAGCATTAACAATACAAAAACCTTAACTACTTGAAAAATCATAAATCTCTCCAATTTAAATATTTAGTTATCAATTATTATGCAAAGCTACTGCCAGTGATTTAAGAAGTGCTTTAAATTTGCTAAAAAACCTGACACACATAAAGTAACTGCTCAATATTATGTAAAAAGTATACTCGGGAAGAAATTGATTTTATTTGATGTTATACAACTTGCACATCACACCGGATCAAGGAATTTAAAATGAAAAAATTAATTCTCACCTTCTTAATAGGAGTGCAAGCCATAAGCCTCGCTTATGCCGAAACGGTAAATGATAGTATTTATCAAGCTTACTTGAAAGCTTTAACAGAGTACAAAATAAATGCAGCTGCTTACCTGGGTCCTAAAGTTGAAAAGATAGCAACACAAGACCTTTGCAAAATACTGAATAATAGAGATCTAATGTATTTCCCCGGTGAAAAAAGGGACTTCATAATCGATCATGTAAAAAATAAGTTGCTAAGTGTAACTGATAAGTGTCGAAATAATAAAGGTGATTTGGTTCGTATTTACAATGTTTTAATTTTATCGGGCATGTCTGTTAGTGAAGTCAAGTCTAGATATAAGCTAGAGAAATTCGTCCTTAGCGCTTTACCATCACTTAGTGAAGTCGATATGGCTCAGAGAGTTCAAGATTTGTTATCAAAATACAGTGAAGTAAACGAACAGGCATCAAAGGAGATACCAGGGCTCATCTACTCTTGGAGTGAAGCCAAAATCGACGAATTTGAAAAGCTATGGGATCTAGGACTTCAAAAAGGAATGGTGGCCAACTACAAAACCCTTTTAAAAAAACAAGAACCTATAAGTAAAGTTTTGTTTCTCATAAAAAAATCCGGCGATACTCTTTCGGACAATTTAATTTTTAATTCATTTATTGGTTACTCTTTTTGGACAACTAGGGGTGGACAACAACTTGAATATTTAAAAGAAATTTTTAAATTAAAACCAAACTTAGTCTCATACCAAGACAAGGATGGAAATACTCTGCTTCATAAAGTTAATAACGACCTTTTAACTGCACTTATTAATTCAAACTTGGGTTTCGACATAAATATTCAAAATCATGCAATGGAAACCCCAATCATGTTTAAAATAAAGAAATACCTTAAAGGAAATACTGAATCAACTTTTGAGAGTATTTCTTTTTTAATAGAGAACAGTGCTGACCTTGAGATCACTAACAAAGATGGCAACACACCACTCTCACTTGCCACGATTCATGCACATGCTTACCTTGTTCGAATTCTCTTACTTGCAGGTGCTAATCCCACTAAGGCCATTCAAGTCGCTGAAGAGTCTCCGACCACTCTTATGGAGCACGCTCTATCAGAAGCAATGAAACACCCTCGCCCCTATCTTACTTTTAACGGAAGTTTACAAAGTGACTACAAACACGATAATGGAGACTTGGCGTTTATTAAGCACAACGTGGCACTAGCTTTCATTAAAAACTTTCAGGCTTCAAGAATTTTAGAACTTTCAACCGACTCTGAATTTATAAAAAACCTTTATTCCAATCTCAACCGGTATGTCAGTTATATCTTTAAATATTCATCTCGTTATGACATTGACTACGAATTTAAAACAGAGATAACAAAGCATAAGTTGAACGTGCTGAAAAAAACATGGATTAGTCTTGAAACAGGTATAGACTTTAGTGATATGGACGCCGAGACCACTCGTGAAATTTTAAGCCTTTACTAAGCCAAAATCGTAACTAATAACAAATTACTTTAGATGGTTCTCACAGGTAAAAACAGTAGCTTACGTGCACAAGCAGAGCCTTACCCAAAACAAGACCTCACCTTTTTTCTTAATGACTTGGATTGTAATTTAAACAAGATGTATACAGATCAAATTTCACATCAAAGGTGAAGGACTTGATCTTTTAGAGGATTATAAGCCTTATAAAACCCCTCTTACATCACTAAGGGACAAACGCACAGTTAAAGTTCAGCGCGGTGAAGTCATTAAAAAAAAATGTTCCTTTAAAAATATTATTTCGATTTTACTTCTAAACTAGCTTAAATATATCAAAAGGAACTCGCCAGGTTGAAGTAGAAAAAGACCGTGATTCTTACAAAACATTTAAATTGAATCAAAGTGGCCGATTCGAATTTTTTTAATTTCTACCGGGTCTCCACTATCAAAGTAAATTGTGAGATTTTTCACAGAATATCCTTCCTCTCCTACCAGATCAGAAAGATCTACCTTGACCACCTTGTCAAGACCGGTACATACCTTTGTAGCGATTTTAAAATTAAAGACAAAGACCAAGCATCCGCTAGGATAAGCTGATAGTAACCTCCTATCTTCAATAAATGGAACACCTAACTCAACCTCGAGCCTGCTCAATAATATATTATTAATATCTGTTATTCTGTGTTGTTGAATAATTTTTTTTCCCGTATCAAGTGATATTTGCTCTGATTTTGAATAATTATGATTATAAAAAATCTTATTTGGAGTTAAACTTTCTCCCGCAAATGCAGAAAGTGATATTAAAAGTGTTAAGCCGATTAAAAATGTTTTCATATTAGTTCTCCACCAATGAAAGTAATGTTTTATCTTTTTTTTATTATCTGTATATTATTCTACTTAAAGAGAGTAAGCCCCTCCACGAGACAATTCTTTTTTAAATTACACTACTACTCGTAAGTTATCTCAAAGGTCTTGTCTTGAAAATTGATAGTCAAAGTATACGGATTCTTCGAAGCATTTTTAAGTTTATCTGTATTGAGTTTACATTCATCTAACTTAGAAGTGCTAAATTTTTTGGTTACAATAAACGGCTTTCTTCCGTAATACCCCTCACCGATATTATCATATACAGATAGAGTCCCCACTGCCTTTTTACAGTCCATTTTCCCTACATAAAGTGAGTCTTCTTTATTAACTGAATAACTAATGATCTTTGAATACGGGGTACAAACTTCATATGTGGATAGTTGTTGTTGTTGACCATTAGTTCTGATAACTCGACACTTCACACCCCTCTCACTGCAAGCTCGTGGCTCCATGCCTCCATAAGAAGTTGAATTTTTGCAACTATGACGACGCTCCCAATTAGCTGAATTAAATTCTAATTTAAAGGATCTCTCGAAAGGTCTTTTTGCATAAGCAAAAGATGAGATTGATGCAAAAAAAGTTATTCCTAATAAAAGTTTAATCATTTTTTTCCTCGAGCCTTGCTTATTTTGTTCGTATTTTAAATTCTTTTAATCTTCACATTTTCTCAGTATTTAAGATCAAAAGATAGTTGAGTGAAAGGACTACAATTGACTGTTAAAAAATCTAACACCCACAC